>NZ_VIUJ01000005.1:0-283124 GCF_007993905.1 Pseudomonas sp. SJZ077 | reverse complement strand
TCCACAGCTACAACAACTACCTGTCGCCAATAGCTATGGAGCTAAAAGCGGCATAAACACCGTAACTGGTGTCCGGGATTACTTGACCAGATCAGGCTCGCTCCCACAGGAGATCTGTGGCGTACACAAACCCTCTGTAAGAGCGAGCCTGCTCGCGATGGGGCCGGAAAACACACCCTCAAGCCCCCGCCAAAAGCCCCTTTCAACCAGGCAACGGATACAACGCCTCATCAAACTGCGACAAGCGCGGAAACTGCATCGGCCGGTCATCACTCAGATGCTCCAGACGCTGCTGATAACCCTGCAGGAAATCTTTGCGTGCTTCGTCACTGATGTACGGCACATGCCAGGCCACGAACGGCTCGAGCACGTCAAACCCGACATAGGCCAGCGTGCCGCGCAGGATCGGCCGCAACATATCCTCCAGCGGACCATGAATCGCGCCATCACCGAACATATGCTCACGGCCGCCCAGGGTGACGGTAACCAGCGCCTTCTTGCCGCTCAATCCGCCCTGGTCGTAAAAACGTTTGCCGCCGTAGCAAATACCCGACACCAACACCCGATCAATCCAGCCCTTGAGTATCGCCGGGGCGGAGAACCAGAAAATCGGGAAGTTCAGGATCAGCAAGTCAGCCCACAGCAGTTTGTCGAGTTCTTGCTGGATGTCCGGCGCCAGCGACTGGCTCTTCACCCCCAGCCGTTGCTCCAGCGCGTACACCAGGTACTCGGGGTTCTCCCGCGAGGAAAAGTCATCGGCACTGGCCACCGGGTTCCAGTTCATCGCGTACAGGTCGCTGACCCGGACCTCATGCCCCTGAGCCTCAAGCGTCGTCACCGCCTGGTCACGCAGGGCGGCGGTAAAGGATTTCGGCTCCGGGTGAGCGTGGACAATCAAGACTTTCATGGCAATTTCCTAAACGTTTACAGGTTTTATGGGTGGGCGATAACCGTGCGCAGATCGTTTGAACCGTCAACGGTCACACCTGGATCGCCTTCACTTCCACAAATTCATTGAGCCCTTCTTCTCCCCATTCCCGGCCATTGCCTGACTGTTTGTAGCCGCCGAACGGCGCCTGATAATTGAACGCCGCGCCGTTGAGAAAGCATTGCCCGGCACGCAACTGACGCCCGAGTTGCAAGGCGCGTTCGGTGCTGCCGGCCCAGACACCGCTGGACAAGCCAAACGGCGAATCGTTGGCGATCTGAATCCCTTGCGCTTCATCGGTGTAGGGAATCAGGCACAGCACCGGGCCGAAGATTTCTTCCTGGGCGATGCGCATGCGGTTATCGACATCGGCGAACAGCGTTGGGCTGACGTAGTAACCGCGTTCAAACGCTTGCGCTGTTTCGCCGCCGAAAACCAGCCGCGCGCCTTCTTGTTGTCCGGCCTGAATGTAGTCATGCACGGTGCGCCGCTGCGCCGCCGAGCACATCGGCCCGAGGAAACTCTGCGGGTCCAGCGGATCGCCCATGCGCAGACTTTGGGTTTCGGCAATCGCCAGTTCCACGGCCTCGGCGTAACGACTGGCCGGCAGCAACATTCGGGTCAACGCGGTGCAGGTCTGCCCCGAGTTGATCATCACGTCCTGCACGCCGTAGCGCACGGCGGCAGCCAGATCGGCATCCTCGGCAATCAACAGCGGCGACTTGCCGCCCAGTTCCAGGCACACGCGCTTCACCGAAGGCGCCGCCGCTTGCGCCACGCGAACCCCGGCACCGGTGGAACCGGTGAACGACACCATGTCCACGTCCGGGTGCTTGGCCAGCGCTTCGCCGACCTTCGAGCCCGGTCCGCTGACCAGGTTGAAGACCCCGGCCGGCAACCCGATCGCTTCGATCATCTGCGCCAGCAAAAAGGCATGCAACGGCGTTTCCTGACTCGGCTTGACCACCACGGTGCAACCGGCGGCCAAAGCCGGCGCGAGCTTGCCGATCAGTTGATGCAGCGGGTAGTTCCACGGATTGATGAAGGCGCACACACCGACCGCCTCGCGGATGACCAGCGAATTACCGACCTCGCGCACTTCATCCATCAAGCCGGCGAGTTCGACGTATTGCTCCAGGCCGATGATGGGCCCGTCGACCTGCACCGAACGGCACCATTGCACCGGCATCCCCAACTCGGTGGTGATGACCGCTGCCATTTCATCGGCCCGGGCACTTAACTGGTCGGCGAGAGCACGCAGGTAACCGGCGCGAACACTCGACGGCGTCCGCGACCATGGACCGAAGGCCCGGCGCGCCGCAGCCACCGCGTTGTCGACATCGCGCTCATCGCCCAGCGGCACCGAACCTGCGACCTCTTCAGTGGCCGGATTGATGACCTCGGCGATGCCCTGCCCCGACGGGGTCTGCCAGCGGCCATCGATAAACAGCGTCTTGTGGTTATGCATAGACATGGGCTTCCATCAGTTCAGTGGCGCAACGGGTGATTCGCTGGCAGGCGTCACGCAAGGGTTCTGCGCCCAGCACCAGTCCCAGGCGAATATGCCCGGCGGCGCTCGGACCGAAGGCTTCACCGGCCAGCACCGACACGCCATGACGGTCGAGCAAGCGGTCGGCAAACGCTTGGGCGCTGAGCCCGGTGTCGCGGATATCGACCATCACGAACATTCCGCCATCGGGTTTCAAGGCCCGCACGCCGGGGCAGTCGGCCAGGCACTCGCAGACCAGATCGCGGCGTTGGCGATAGGCTTCGCGCATCGTGTCCAGTTCCGGCAGGTTGCTTTCCAGCGCGACGACGGCGGCGTCCTGCACGAAGTCCGGCAAACCGTAGAGCATGCACAGCGCGAGGTTTTCCAGGTGCTCGGCCAGCGCCGGTGGCGCGATTGACCAGCCGATGCGCCAGCCCGTCATGGCGTGGGATTTCGACAGGCTGTTGAGTGTCGCGGTGCGCTCGGCCATGCCCGGCAAACTCGCCGGACTGATGTGTTCGCCGTCGAACAGCAACTCGCTGTAGACCTCATCGGAAATCAGCCACAGGTCGTGGGTGATGCATAAATCTGCAAGCGCCTGCCAAGTGCTGCGCGACAAACTGGCGCCGGACGGGTTGTGTGGACTGTTCAGTGCCAGCGCCCGGGTACGCGGCGTGATGCGGGTGGCGACGTCTTCGGGCAACACCCGAAACCCGTTTTCGGAACGCACCGGCACCGGAATCACCACCGCACCGCAGGCACCGAACACGGCTTCATAAGTGACGTACATCGGCTCGGCGACGAGCACTTCGTCGCCCGGATTCAGTACGCACTGCGCCACGCAGAACAACGCGCATTGCGCCCCGGCGAGCACGGTGACCTGCTCCGCCGAAACGTGCTCGCCACTGCGTTTGGCGTAATGCCGGGCGATGCTTTCACGCAGTGCGCGTTTGCCACGCACGTCGGCGTAGTGGGTGTTGCCGGACAACAGGCTGTCGATGGCCGCCCGCACAATCGGCACCGGGGTGTCGAAATCCGGGTCGCCGACTGACAGCAGCAGAATGTCTTCGCCCTGCTCTTTCAGCGCCAAAGCGCGGTAGTGAATGTCCCAGGCGGCAGCGCCGTCACCGGCGATGCGTTGAGTCAGATCGGAAAAGCGCATGGCGGTATCCTTTTTACAAAATTGGAGTCACTGCGCGCACGCGTGCTTGAGTTCGATCAGGGTCACGCCGTTGCGCTTGAAGCCGTGGCGCAAGTCGGTTTGCAACTCGGCCAGGCTTTGCGGCTCGCTCACCGTGCAACCGAACGCACGGGCCAGGGCGGCAAAGTCCGGGTTGCGCGGCAGCACGCCAATCGGCTCGATATCCAGCCCGATCATGTCGTCGCGGATTTGCCCCAGCGCGTCGTTGTTCCAGAGCAACACCACCAGCGGGCTGTCCAGCTCTTCGACGGCGGTGGCCAGTTCTTGCGCGGTGTAGAGAAAACCGCCGTCGCCAACCAGCACCAGACCCGGCCGCTGCGGCGCGCCGAACTTGGCGCCGATGCCCGCCGGCAAACCATAACCCAGCGTGCCGTAGCCGGTCGGATGCAACCAGCTGCGTGGTGCCAGGCTGTTGAAGGCGTAGTTGCCGGTGTAGGCCAGTTGGGTCATGTCGGTGCTGATGAAGGCATCGTCCGGCAGCTCCGCAGCGATACGTTCGAGTATCGCTTGATGGATCGACTGCAAGGGACCGTGGTTGTTTTGCACCGCTTCACGCAGCGCTGCGACGGACGCGATCGCTGCACTGGCATCGCGGTTGGCGGGCGGCAGACGTTCCAGCAACGCGGCGAGGGTGTGTTGCGCATCGCCTTGCAGCGCCACCGCGCACGGGTAGAAATCGTTGAACTTGCGCGGGTCGATGTCCACGCGCAGCAGCTCGGCATTCAGCGGCAGACGCTCGCGCCAGAAATCGGTGTCGGCCATTTCGGTGCCAACGGCCAGCACCACGTCCGCCTCGACGATGAGTTGCCAGCCCGGCTCGACGCACAGGGTCGAGCCGGCATTGAGGGGTGCATCCGGCGGCAACAGGCCTTTGCCGGCCACGCTGGTAAACAGCGGCGCGGCGAGTCGGGTGCTGAGTTCATGCACTTGCTGCTGCGCATTCAATGCGCCACCGCCGGCGATGATCATCGGCCGTTTGGCGCTTTGCAGTTTGGCCACGGCCTGATCCAGCGCCGTAGCGGCCGGTACGCCACGGCTCGGGCGACGCACCACTTCATTGCTCCAGTCGCGGCTGACCTTTGCCGACAGCACGTCGAGCGGCACGGAAATGTGCACCGGGCGCGGACGCTCACTGTCAAACACCGCGTAGGCACGGGCGATCAGTTCAGGCAGGTCTTCGGCGCTGAGCGCTACCGCCGAAAACGCCGTGATCGGCGCGGTAATTGCGCGCTGGTCCTGGGTTTCGTGCAGGCACCCCCAACCTTTACCAAGGCTGGCGGTGTGGTTGACGCTGGATATCACCAGCATCGGAATCGAGTCGGCATAGGCCTGGCCGATGCCGGTCGCGGCATTGGTCACGCCCGGCCCGGTGATGATGAAGCACACACCCGGTTTTCCGCTGACTCGGGCGTAGCCGTCGGCCATGAAACTGGCGCCTTGCTCATGGCGCGTCAGCACATGGCGAATGCCGCTGCCGGGCAGGCCACGGTACAACTCCAGCGTGTGTACGCCGGGGATGCCGAATACGGTGTCGACGCCGTAGTTGGCCAGCAGGCGGACCAGGGCCTGGCCGCCGGTCAATGTTGTGCTTTGCATATTCAAGTCCTCACTCGTGGCCGAGGCGAATCAACGCATCGACCGCAGTCGTGCCATCGGCACCGACCAACAATGGGTTCACATCAAGTTCCAGTAACTGCCCGGCGTTCTCGCAGGCGTAATCGGCCACCGCTCGAATCGCCGCCACCAGCGCGTCCAGATCCGCCACTTGGCGACCGCGAAAACCTTGCAGCAACGCGGCACTGCGCAGGCCGAGCAACGCTTGGCGAATGGCGCCATCGGTGGTGGGCAGCAACAGGCTGCGACTGTCCTTGAGCAACTCCACCAGAACTCCGCCCGCGCCGATGACCAGGGCCAGGCCGAAGTCGTTTTCGCGTTTGATGCCGACGATCAGCTCGGCCAACGGCGGCTTGGCCATGGGCTCCAGCAGCACCTGATCGAACGGCACGTGCGGCGCGTAATCGACGAGGCTGGCGCGCATTTTTTCCAGGGCAGCGTTCAGAGCGGCGCCGTCCTTGAGGTTCAACGCCACGGCGCCGGCTTCGGTTTTGTGCGGCAGTTGGGAGCTGACCGCTTTCAATACCAACGGATAACCCAGCGCGTTGGCGTCGCTCAACGCCTCGTCCGGTGAGCTCAACACGCCGTTGGGCGTCTGCAGGCCGAAGGCGCGCAACGCTTTTTTCGAATCCCATTCATTGAGCAAGCGACCTTCGCCTTCCAGCGCCTGAGGGCAGTGCGGCACCAGCACTGATTCACCGAGCGCCAGCAGCGCCTGACGGTTGCGTTGATAGCCAGCAATCCGCCCCCACGCGGCCAGCCCGTCTTCGACGCCTTGCAACGCCGCCACGCCTTGGGTATGCAGACGTTCGCGAGCGTGGGCCGGCAGCAATTCCGGGAAAGCCGAGGTGACAAAACCGGTCTTGCCGTGGCGGATCAGCGCTGCACAGAACAGCTCCAGCAGCAGGTCGCATTCCTTGCGTTCGCCGGTAAATTCGGCCGGGTAATCGAGCACCAGCATCGCCGCATCGGCTTCGGTGCGCAGGGCGCTGTCGAGCATGTGGTTCAAGGCTTCGCCGTCGCCCCAGATCGCCGTGGTGAAATCCAGCGGATTGACCAGATTGGCGTAGCTCGGCAGCACTTGCGCCAGCTCATCGCGCTGGCCTTCGTCGAGTTTCGGCAAGCTCAGCTCGTTGCGCTCGGCGTAGTCGGCAATCAGCCCGGCATCGCCTCCCGAACAGGCCAGTGCGATCAGGCTGTTGCCCGCCGGCAACTTGCCGCACGCCGCCGCTTTCAAGGTTTCGACGAAACTCACCGGGCCGCTGACGCGGATCACACCGAGGCGCGCAAACAGACTGTCGTACAGCGCATCGGAACCGGACAGCGAGCTTGTGTGACTCAGCGCCAGCTCGGCACCGATCTGCGACACGCCGGTTTTCAAGGCGATGATCGGAATGCCCTTCTCCAATGCCTTGTGCGCCGCGCGGGCGAAACCCGGGACGTTTTTCAGGCCTTCGAGGTGCAAGCCGATGGCGGTGACGCGCGGCTCATCGAGCAACACGTCCATCAATTCGGCGATGCCCAGTTGCGCCTGATTGCCGACCGACGCCATGTAGGCCACTGGTAGCGAGCGGTCACTCATGGACAGGTTGTAGGCAAAGTTACCGCTTTGGGTCAGGACGGCGACGCCCTTCTCCACCGGTTTTCCGCCATGGGCCACCGGCCACAGCGCGGAGCTGTGCAAGTAGTCGAGGAGGCCGTAACAGTTGGGGCCGAGCAAGGCCATGTGGCCGGCGGCTTTGAGCAATTGTTGCTGCAAAGCCTGGCCCTCGGCACCGGTTTCGGCGAACCCGGAGGCGTAGCAGATCGCCCCGCCTGCGCCCTTGGCGGCCAGTTCGGCAACGCAGGTCAGGGTCAGCTCGCGGTTGGTCGCGATGAACACCGCGTCCGGGCCGCACGGCAGTTCGGCAATACGGCGCACACACGGCACGCCTTCAAGGCTGTCGTGCTGCGGATTGACCAGCCACATCTCGCCAAGGTAACCGCCTTCGGCGCAGCGCTTGAGCGCGCGGGCCATGCTGCGGCCACCGATAAACGCCAGGTGGCGCGGTGCGAGCATGCGTTTGAGGTTGTCACGAATCGTTTGCGACATAGCCATTCTCCCGACCGGTCAGCGCAACAGTGGCCGCAGCAATTCGCGGGAAATGATGTGGCGCTGGATCTCCGAGGTGCCTTCCCAGACGCGCTCGATCCGCGCGTTGCGCCAGATGCGTTCCACCGGGCATTCGTCCATCAGGCCCATGCCGCCAAAAATCTGCACCGCCTCATCGGCGACCTTGCCGAGCACTTCACTGGCAAACAACTTGGCCATGCCAGCCTCGCCGTCGGTCATGGTGCCCTGGTCCATTTTCCAGGCGGTGTGCAAGGTCAGCAGTTCGGCGGCGCGGATCTGCGTGACCATGTCGGCGAGCTTGAACGAGATGCCCTGGTAGGTGCCGATCGGCTGGCCGAACTGCTTGCGGTCGGCGGCCCATTGCAGCGACACATCGAGCGCGCGTTGCGCCTGGCCGACGCAGTTGGCGGCGACCATCACCCGTCCGGCCGTGAGCCAGGCGTTGGCCACGTCCCAGCCCTTGCCCACTTCCCCCAGCACTTTATTGGCGGGAACGCGGCAGTCGTCGAAGAACATTTCAAAGGTGTGATAACCGCGGTTGCTCACGCACTTGGGACCCCGGCGAATGGTCATGCCCGGCGTGTCTCGGTCGACCAGGAACGACGTCACGGCGTTGCGCTGTTTGCCGTTGTGTTCGTAGGTGTCGGTGACCGCGAAAACGATGGCGAAATCGGCGTGACCGGCGTGGCTGATGAAGTGCTTGCTGCCGTTGAGAATGAAGTCATCGCCGTCGCGCACGGCACGGGTCTTGATCGCGTTGGCGTCGGAACCGGCACCCGGCTCGGTCAGCGCGAAGCAATCGATTTTCTCGCCCTGGATGCACGGCAGCAGGTAGTCGTTGATCTGCTCGCCGGTGCAGGCCATGAGGATTTTCGACGGCCGCGCGACAAACACATGCAGCGCCCACGAAACCTTGGACAGTTCACGCTCGATCAGCGCCTGGGACAGGTAATCGAGGCCGCCACCGCCCACTTCTTCGGGCATGTTGAAGGCATAGAAACCTGCCGCAATCGCCTTGCCACGGATCTGTGCCGCCAGCTCCGGGGAGACTTCGTCGGCGCGGTCGACCGCTTCCTCATGAGGCAGCAGTTCCTTGGCGACAAAGCTGCGTACCGCGTCCACCAACATGTCTTGTTCTTGGGTCAGTTGGAAATTCATGGGGCTACCTGTTGTTCATGTGCTGAGTAGGTGTACGAGGCCAGTCATCGGGCCTATTGGCCGCTGAAGTGTGCCGGGCGTTTTTCGATGGCGGCGCGCAAGGCTTCGGCGCCGTCTGTGCTGCGACCGCAAAGCAGGCCGGCGGCGAGCTCGGCTTGCAGTTGCTCCGGCAGGCTGCGCTGGGCGCCTTCGCGCATGAGTTTTTTGGTCTGGGCGAAAGCGAACGTCGGGCCGTTGGCCAGGCGCGTGGCCAATTCGGTGGTCACGTCGTGCAGTTGTTCATCGGCGCAGACTTCGCCGACGAGACCGGCGGCCAAGGCACGATCGGCGCCCCACAACTCGTCGAGGAACAGCAGGCGCTTGGCTTGTTCAGTGCCGATCAGGCGCGGCAGATGCCAGCTGGCACCGGCGTCCGGCGAGTAGGCCATGCTGTTGTAGCCGGCCTTGAAGCGCGCCGATTGCGCGGCGATGCGCAGGTCGCAGCACAGCGTCAGGTCCATCCCGGCGCCGACGGCGGTGCCGTTGATGGCGGCGATGGTCGGTTTTTCCAGGCTGTACAAACGGCTCATCAATGCATGGGCGGTTTCGGTCCAGCCGTAGCTTTCGAGGGCGCCACGGGCTTCGGCATCGGCCCACTCGGCGAGATCCGCGCCGGAACAGAAACTGCGGCCGCTGCCGGTCAGCACCACGACCCGAACGGAGGGATCGGCGTTGAACTCATCGAGCACGGCGTGCAGGTTTTTCAGGGTCGGAATGTCCAGCGCATTACGCTGATCGGGGCGATCGAGGGTGATCCAGGCCACGCCGGCTTTTACTTGGCACAGCAGAGAAATGTGAGTAGTCATGCGAATCCTCGAATTATTGTGTTTGGCGTGAGGTGGTGCGACTTAGGGCAATACTAAACGAGTGTTCAGCAAGACGGCAATTGGCTGAAGAACGGGCTGTAACAGCTGCTCTTACTTAGTAAGTAATTGATTTTGTTGGTTTAAGTTCTGACATCCAGCCATGCGACGACTGCGCTGTTACAACTTTGAACAACTGCCTACAGCGCGTAACCCGCCAAAAACAACGATGGGAGCGAGCTGTGGCAAGGGGATTGATCCTCTCGCCACGGCTTGCTCCCATGGGGTTTTGTCTTGGCGTGTACCGCTACGCCGTCGGCAAGCTCGGTGCCAGCACCGCCTGGCGCTTGCGTTGAGTCAGGAAGTACGCGGCGTAGCACACCGCGATAAACCCGAAGCCCCAATACAGTGAAGGGCGCTGCGTTTCATCCAATGCCAGGAACACGAACAGCGAACAGCACAACGCAATGCATGTCAGCGGCAACAGCGGGAACCACGGCGCGCGGTATTTCAAGTCGCTGAGCTTGCCGCCATCGCGCAGGTAAGCCTTGCGGAATTTGTACTGCGCCAGCGCGATCACGATCCAGGTCACCGTGCCCGACATGCCGCTCACCGCCATCAACACCATGAACAGCGTGTCCGCCGCGACGAAGCTGGTCATCAACGACACCAGCGCGAAGCACAAGGTGATGCTCAGCGCCCGCAACGGCACGCCGCGCTTGCTCAACGGCGACAGGCTTTTCGGCGCCATGCCGGTCTTGGACATCGCCCACAGAATGCGCGTAGAGGCATACAGGCCCGAGTTACCCACCGACAGAATCGCCGTAAGAATCACAAAGTTCATCAAGTCAGCCGCATAAGGAATGCCGACCATGTCGAACACTTGCACGAACGGACTTTCCATCAACCCGGCCTGCTGCCACGGCACGATTGCCGACAGCACCACGATCGCCAGCACATAGAAAATCAACACGCGAAACACCACGTTGCGCACGGCACGCGGGATGCTTTTTTCCGGCTGATCGGTTTCGCCGGCGGCCACGCCCATGATCTCGCAGCCCTGGAAGGCGTAGACCACGGTCATCATCACTGCGAACACCGCCGACAAACCGTTGGGGAACAGCGAATCGCCGATCAGGTTGGTCATCATCGGTGCCGGTGCACCGCTGGTCAGTGGGATCGCGCCGAAAATCACCAGCACGCCGACCACAATAAACCCGAGGATCGCCGCGACCTTGATCCCGGAAAACCAGTATTCCGCTTCACCAAAAGCGCGTGTGGCCAACGCATTCAGGCCGAACAGCACCACCACGAACAGCGCCGACCAGTACCAGATCGGAATGGTTGGAAACCAGCGTTCCATCAGCATGCCTGCCGCCGTGAACTCCAGGCCCACCGTGGTCGCCCAACTCATCCAGTACACCCAGCCGATCATGAAGCCGGTGGCCGGCCCGATGAACTTGGTCGCGTGGGTTTGAAACGAGCCGGACACCGGCATTTGCACGGACAATTCGCCCAGGCACACCATCACCAGGTACATCAGGAAACCGGCGACCAGGTAAGCGAGAATCGCCCCCACCGGCCCGCCCTGATTGATCGTCACTCCGGAGCCCATAAACAACCCCGTGCCGATCACGCCCCCCAGTGACAACATGAAAATGTGTCGGCTTTTTAAAGCGCGGGTCAGGTGGATGCCATTACGTTCGATAGATTCGCTCATGTCCGCACCCCATCAGCAAGGTGCGCTTGGCGCGAGGAGGGATCAGCTTTACGGCGGTTCATTATTATTATCTCCAATAAGCTTCGAAGACCGCGCTGTGGCGGTTATCTCGATTATTGGAAGGCCATGTAAGCTCCCGTTGACCTTAACGCTCGAAGTTGTAAAAAGTCGTAACGAACTTGTATGTCAGGGGTGCAGCAGGTCGGTCAGCGTCTGTTGCGAATGCTGCAAGTGCGCGTGAACCTGCGGTGCCAATATCCGCAACCTTGATTCGTCGTTGACCAGCGCAGCCTCTTCCAGCGCGCGCAGCACAGTGGCCAATGCACGAAAGCCCAATGAGTCGCTGCTGCCGGCCAAGCGATGCGCCAAGTGAGCGACTTCGGTGCAATCGTCGGCCTCGATCGCTTCCGTGAGCGCTTCGCGATGCTGGCTGATCGAATCGCGCAACACCGCCAGCAATCCCTGGAGTTTCTGTTCACCGAGCAAGGTGCGGTGGGTGTCCAGCAACGGCCAATCCATTGCCTCGTCAACAGGCTGCGGCGTGGGTATGGGTGAATGCCCGGCCAGGGCCTGACGCAGATTGTCGAGTTTCAGAGGTTTGGCGAGAATGCCGTCCATCCCGGCATCCAGATAACCGCGCACCAGCGCCGGCTGCACACTGGCGGTCAGGGCGAAGATTCGGCATTGGCGGTTCGGGCCTTCGGTGCCGCGAATCAATGTGCACAACTCGACGCCACTGATGCCCGGCAGGTGCACGTCGAGCAGGATCAAATCGAACGTCTGCCCGGCGCATTGCATCAGCGCCTGCTCGCCGTCTTCGGCGAGCCAGACCTGATGCCCGTCCCGTTGCAGCAAGCCGCTGACCACTTCACGGTTCAGCGCCACGTCCTCGACCACCAGAATCTTCAGTGACCTGCCGGGTTCGCTGCTTGACGCCACCTCGGTGGTGCCGGTCGACGGTTGCAACGTCACTTCAAACCAGAAACAGCTGCCCTGCCCGACCTGGCTTTCAACACCGATCTGCCCGCCCAACTGCTCCACCAGATGTTTGCAAATGGCCAATCCGAGACCGGTTCCGCCGAAACGTTGCGCCACCTCCTCGCTGGCCTGCGTGAAGCGCTCGAAAATCTTATCCTGCACCGCCGGCGCAATGCCGATGCCGTTGTCCGTCACGCTCAGGCGCAGCCGTTGCCCGGTCTGTTGCGGGTTGGGAGCCAGCAGCACGACCTCGACTCTGACCTCTCCACCTTCGGTGAACTTGATCGCGTTGGCCAGCAAGTTGCTCAATACCTGACGCAAGAATTGTTCGGCGCCGCGGTGGCGACCCGCGACTTGCGGATCCATCCGGCAGTGCAGCGTCGTGTCGTTGCTCAGCGCGCGCGGTTCCAACAGCGTCAGCACCTCGTCGAGCAACCGCTGGAGGGAAAAGTCGACCGGTTCCGGGTGGCTGACGCCCTCCTCCAATCGAGCGAAATACAGCACTTCATTGAGAATCGACAACAATCCTTCGCCCGCCTTGTACAACGCATCCAGACGTTTGCCGTTGCGCTCATCCAAGTGGGCGTCACGCAGCAATTCGGCCATGCCAAGGATGCCGTTGAGCGGCGTGCGCAGTTCGTGGCTCATGGTCGCCAGGAACCGTGATTTCGCAAGGTTGGCCGCTTCGGCTTCATCCTTGGCACGCATCAGGCTGGCGGTGCGGCGCTCGACCCTTCGCAGCAGTTCATCGCGGTTGTCTTGCAGGGCCAGTCGATCGGTTTCCCGGCGGTCAATGTCACTGAGGATTGCCCGGCGCATGTCGTCCAGCGCATGGGCCACGGTGTCGATTTCGTCCTCGTCGGCGCCACGGCGCTTGTCCAGCTGCAAGGGGTCGTGCCAGTCACCGGCGGCAACGCGCCGGGCGAATTCGGCCATGACTTGCAGGTGCCGCGTGACCAAGCGGTAAAACAGCCCCGACAGCGCCACCGCCAGCCCGCATAAGAACACGCTCATCCATAACAGGCTGGTCAAACCGGTGGCATACAAACGCTGGTGCACGGCGCCCAGAT
Source organism: Pseudomonas sp. SJZ077 (assembly GCF_007993905.1). Lineage (NCBI taxonomy): Bacteria > Pseudomonadati > Pseudomonadota > Gammaproteobacteria > Pseudomonadales > Pseudomonadaceae > Pseudomonas > Pseudomonas sp. SJZ077. The sequence goes on along the minus strand of NZ_VIUJ01000005.1, from coordinate 270,011 downwards.
CGGTGCTGACCTCCAACTGGCCCAGATGCCGCAACGGCCCGGACGGCGGTTGATAGTCCAATTGAAAACGCTCAATGCGCAACGGCCCGACCGGCTCCGCGTTGCCATGCAGCAGATCGAAATCAGGGCTGATCAGATGCACCCGTGCCACGTCGGAAAAATCCACCAGGCCGCGTAACTGCACATTCAATTGCTCCTGGTTCAAGTCCCAGAGACTGCGCTCCAGACTGGCCAGATACCCGGCGCGAATCAGCTCCATGCGCGAATCGATCTCGCGCATCTCGCGGCGGTATTCGAAGTACAACTGCACGGTGCTCGCCAGGACGGTGAAGCACAGGCTGAACAACAGAATGAACAACAGCAGACGCCGCAACAGCCCCCCGGGCCGTGCGCCGATCATTTCGAATTCGCCGGCAGGTTGATCATGTCACGGTACGTGACTTCGCTTTCGTCGAGTAAACGCTCGACCTCCCCGGCATCGACCATGCGTTTGAGTTGCGCATCGATGTCCGGCATGCGGCTGGCCAGTGGCGAACGGCGTGATACCGCAATCCGCAGGTAGTCAACGCTCAAGGAGGTCGGCAAGGCGACGATGTCTTGTGCGCCCGGCAGGTTCTCGACGTAAAGCTCGCCGGTGCGTCGCTCCGAGGTGATGAAGTCGATGCGCCCGCGAATCAGTTTTCCGAAGTTCTGGCGGCTGTCAGAGACCCACTCGATGTTTTGGTGCTGGGCGACCAAGCGGTCGAATTCCACGCCATAACTTTCACCGAACAGCAGCCCGCCACGGTAATGGGCCAGGTCCTCCAGACGCTCGAATTTCACCGGACGCTGGCGGTTGATGAACAGTGCGACCTCTTCACGCAACACCGGCACCGTGGAAAACATCATGCTCTGCTCACGTTGTGCGGTGTTGTAGGCCAACACCACATCGACCCGGCCTTCAGCGGCGTCGAGCAGGCAGCGCTTCCAGTTGCCGAGCACGATGATGTCGACTTCATAGCCGAGTTTCTCGAAGAGGTTTTTCACCACGCTCGGGGCCAGGCCGCGCACCTGCTTGCCGTCACTCCAGGAGATCGGCGGGTAGACCGGATAGTCGCAATAGCGAATCTTTTCCGCCGCCATTGTGCTGTGGGCGACCACCCCCAGCAGCAGCGCAAACAGCCGCCACATAAGAGTCAGGCCGCTACGCTGGCGGTGAACAGGTAACCGGCACCGTGGATGGTAATGATCAACTGCGGCTCGGCCGGGTCGTCGTGCAACTTGCGCCGCAAACGTCCGACCAACACGTCGATGGAACGATCATTGGGCACCCACTCGCGGTTGCGGATCTGGTCCATCAACTGATCGCGGCTCAACGTGTGGCCGCTGTTGCGCAGGAACACGCTGAGCAGCTGGTATTCGCCGTGGGTCAGCAGGGTTTCGCTGCCAGTGGCGTCGATCAGCCGTCGGCGATCGGTGTCCAGCGCCCAGTCGGCGAATTGCTTGACCGGTTTTGCAATGGCCGCCACCGGCTGGGGCGCCTGCGCGTGGCGAACCCGGCGTATCAGGTTTTTCGCCCGGGACACCAGCTCGCGTGGGTTGAGGGGTTTGATCACGTAGTCGTCGGCGCCGCATTCGAGGCCGACGATGCGATCGATTTCATCGTTGCGCCCGGTGATCAGAATGATCCCGACTTCCGAACGGACCCGCAGCTCCCGGGTCAGGGTCAGCCCGTCCTTGCCCGGCAAGCGGATATCGAGCATCACCAGATCCACCGTCTGGCTCGCCAGAAAGGTTTCGGCCAGCTCCGCAGTGGCGGCGCAATGCACGTCATAACCTTCCTGGGACAGGTAGGCATGCAGCAGTTCGCGAATCAGCGGATCGTCATCGACGATCAGTACCCGAGGAGTCATCGCTAGGTGTCCCGCGTATGCCCGAAGGCGTGTTTCTTATTAGAGTGTTTTGTTGCCTTGGCGCCAGAGAGTATCGGCAGCTGAACGACCGATCAACAGCCCGTCGTCTGAACGCAAAACCGTTGACGACCGCCGGCCTGCAAGCCGTCGACCCAGGCTTCGCAAATCTGAATGCCTTGCTCCGGGGTAAAGGTGCCCGGGTTGAGTCCCGACTCCAGCCACAAACCATCAAGCAACGCGCTAAGGCTGATGGCGGCCAGGTCGGCATCAAAGTGTTCCCAGCCCTCCTCCTGCGCCAATTCGGTCAGGACTTTACGCAAGATGCCGCGATACTCGCCGTAGGAATGCTCGTGCGCGAGGTTGATTGATTCCGCCGTGCGTACAGCCCCCCAGAATGCCAGCCAGGCATCAATCAATTGCGGGTCGAGTAATTCGGCTGAAAACGAGCCGCGAAAAAACGCCGACAAGCGTTCCCGGGCGCTGGGTGCCGCGTGTTCCATGGCGTCGCGCAGCAACCCCATGACCCTGCCAGTAATCGCCCGGTAGGCCTCGGCCACCAATTCGTCCTTGCCGGAATAATGATGGCTGATCAACCCGACCGAGACGCCGGCCTCGGCGGAAATCTTGCGGATCGATGCGCCCTGAAAGCCGTGGCGCTTGAGGCAAACCAGCGTGGCTTCGATCAGGTTGGCCTTGCGCAACTCCGGCTCCATGCGGGAAAAACGGGCTTCCTGACTCATGCGCGACACTCTCCGTGGATCAATCATTAGGGCGCGGCGGTGAAAGCCGCGGGCTGAACGACTGTACAACAAGAGCGTGGCAAGTCTCCAGTCAGTCGCGATAACCCGGCGCCACCCGCTCAAGCAATCGCAACAGCGCGGCCCAGGCCAACTGCATGGCATCCGGGTCGCTCAACTCCCCTTCGTCCAGCGGCCGGCCAGGATCATTGAACTGACGTTCGGTGTGTTCGCACACCTCGCTCGGCGGCAAGACCAACTCACCGGCAGCTTGCGCAGCGAGCTGGATTTCACAGGCTTTTTCCAGGTAGTACATGCGCAAGAAGGCCTGCCCCACGGTCTGGCCAACGGTCAGCAAACCGTGATTACGCAGCATCAGCACCGGCTTGTCGCCAAGGTCCTGCACCAGGCGCTGCTGCTCGCTCATGTCCAGCGCCACGCCTTCATAGTCGTGATAGGCCACCCGCCCGTAGAACTCCATGGAGATCTGGTTCACCGGCAACAACCCGCACTTCAACGCCGCGACCGCGCAGCCGGATCGGGTGTGGGTGTGCAGCACGCACTGCGCATCGTCACGGGCACCATGGATGGCGCTGTGAATCACAAAACCTGCCGGATTCACAGGATACGGCGACGGCTCCACGGCCCGGCCATCAAGGCCGATCTTCACCAGATTCGACGCGGTGATCTCATCGAACATCAGCCCGTATGGATTGATCAGGAAGTGATGCTCAGGCCCCGGCAGTCGCACCGAGATGTGGGTAAAGATCAGATCGGTCATGCGAAAGTGCGCGATCAATCGATAACAGGCGGCCAGTTCCTCGCGCAGATGCTGTTCCGTCGTGCTGCGCAGCGGGTGGGCGATCTCGTTCATTGTTGTGGGTCTCCAGGGTGATCGACTGCGCAAAACAGTAAGGCCGGACGCGGTGAAACGTCCAGCCGCCAGCGGCTACTTGCTGGCCCAGGCATTAAAACGCTCTTCGAGTTCTTCGCCGTGATCGACCCAGAACGCCACGTCCATCGACAGCGCGCCTTTCAGGTTTTGCGGCGCCGTGGGTACCCATTGCGCGAGTTTGCCGTCGAGTCTGGCTGCCGCTTGCGTATTGGTAGGGCCGTAAGGGATCTGCTCGACATACTTGACCTGCGCGTCCGGCTGATTGGCGAACGCGATAAAGCGCTTGGCCTGATCGACATGTTTCGAGCCTTTGATGATCGCCCAGTAATCCATGCCATACAGACTGCCCGACCAAACCAGCCCCAGCGGACTGCCATTTTGCGCGGCAGCGGCCACACGTCCGCTGTACGTCGAGGTCATTACCACATCCCCGGCCGTCAGCCATTGCGCCGGTTGCGCGCCGGCTTCCCACCACTGGATGTAGGGTTTGAGCTCGGTGAGCTTGGCGAAGGCCCGGTCGACACCTTGCGGCGTGTTCAACACTGAATAAACGTCTTCGACTTTCACGCCGTCGGCCAGCAACGCGAACTCCAGGTTATACACAGCTCGCTTGCGCAGCCCGCGTTTGCCGGGGGTTTTCTGCACATCCCAGAAGTCGGCCCACGACGTCGGAGCCTGCGCCAGCTTCTGCGTGTCGTAGGCAATCGCCACGCTCCACACCAGCGCTGCCGAACCGCACGGCTGCGCGGCGTCGGGAATCAATTGTTCGACGCGACCGAGGGTTTTCCAATCGAGTTTTTCATACATTCCTTCATCGCAACCGCGCATCAGGTCGGGGCCTTCTATCTGCACCACGTCCCAATCGGCGTTGCCGGTGTCGACCATCACTTTGATCCGGGCCATCTCACCGTTGTATTCGCTTTGAATCAGCTTGCTGCGATCCGCAATGCTGAACGGCTGGAAGAACGCCACATCCTGGGCTTTCTGGCCGGCGCCGCCGTAACCCACCACCACCATGTCCGGTGCTGCCTGAGCGCTGCCAAGGCTGACGGCCAAGGACAGCATCAAGGGATAAAAACCGTGCTTGAGCGTATTCGATTTCATCAGTGGTTCCTCTTGCCGGTGCCACTCGACTTAACGTCGGCGTGGCCCTTTTTTATTGTTGTGAGGTTCGCCCCAGGTGCGGGCGCCAAACGAATCTACTGCGAGGCACAGTAAAAAAACAAGTTGATTTTTTACTACAGGTAAATTTCTATAGGCAAATAATAACAACACCAAAAAGCCGGCCTTTCGGCTGCAGCCTGCCTGGAGTAACCGTCCCATGCCGACCTCGTCCCCCGCTTTTGCACACCTGTTCGAACCCTTGCAGCTGCGTGGCAAACGCCTGAAAAACCGCATCATGTCCAGCGGTCACGACACCTCGATGCCCACCGACAACCTGGTCAACGAACAACTGATCGCTTACCACACCGCTCGGGCCGAAGGTGGCGTCGGCCTGATCGTGTTGCAAGTGGCCGGGGTGCATGACAGCGCGCGGTACACCTCCCATGTGCTGATGGCCACTGACGACGCTTGCATCGAGGGCTATCGGACGATCGCTGAACGTTGCCATGCGCACGGCACCGTGGTGCTGTCGCAGATCTTCCATCCAGGTCGGGAAATCATGGAGTCCAGCGATGGCTTGCTGGCCGTCGCCTACTCGCCGTCAGCGGTGCCCAACGAGCGTTTCCGGGTGATGCCGCGTGCGCTGGATCAAGCGATGATCGACGAGATCGTCGCCGGTTACGGCGCCGCTGCCCGACGTCTGTACCAGGCCGGAATCGACGGTGTGGAAGTGGTCGCCAGCCATGGCTACCTGCCGGCGCAATTCCTCAACCCCAGGGTCAACCGTCGCACCGATGGCTATAACGGCGAGCTGGAACAGCGCCTGCGTTTCCTGCGGGAAGTGATCGCGGCGGTGCGCGCCAACACCGATGAGCACTTCATCGTCGGCCTGCGCATTTCCGCCGATGAACGCGATCCCGAGGGGCTGACCGAGGACGAATCCCTGGCCGCCGTGCAATCCCTGCAACCGATTCTGGACTATGTGCACATCGTCGCCGGCACCTCGGCTTCGTTGGGCGGGGCCGTGCACATCGTGCCGCCGATGGCGATCGAAGCCGCGTACCTGGCCAAGGAAGCCGGAACGTTCAAGGCCGGGTTGTCGATTCCACTGTTTGTCACCGGGCGCATCAACCAGCCGCAAGAAGCCGAATTGATTCTGGCCCGCGGCCAGGCCGACGTCTGCGGCATGACCCGCGCCCTGATCTGCGACCCGCAAATGCCCAACAAAACCGACACTGGCCATGTCGAAGACGTCCGCGCCTGCATCGCCTGCAACCAGGCCTGCATCGGCCACTTCCACAAAGGCCTGCCGATTTCCTGCATCCAGCACCCGGAAACCGGGCGTGAATTGATCTTCGGCCAGCGACAACCAGCGGCCCAACGCAAGCGCATCATGATCGCCGGCGGCGGACCGGCCGGGATGAAAGCTGCCGCGGTGGCCGCCCAGCGCGGACATGACGTGACCCTTTACGAAGCCAGCTCGCAACTTGGCGGCCAGGTCTTGCTGGCGCAACTGCTGCCTCGACGCGCCGAATTCGGCGGCGCCAGCACCAACCTGCAACGTGAAATGGAACTGGCCGGGGTGCGCGTCGTGCGTAACACCCGCGTCGACCGGGCGCTGGTCGAACGCGAACGGCCGGACATGGTGATCGTCGCTACCGGCGCCGAACCGTATTGGCCGGACTTCGAGCGAGGCGGCGAATTGCAGGTCGTAGACGCCTGGCAAGTGCTGCGCGAGGAGGTGCAAATCGGTCGTTCCGTGGTGGTCGTCGATTGGCGCGCCGACTGGATCGGCCCCGGCATCGCCGAACGTCTGGTACGCGACGGGCACCAAGTGCAACTCGCCGTCAACGGCACCCATTGCGGGGAAAACCTGCCGCTGTACGTGCGCGATCAATTGGCCGGCGAACTGCACAAACTCGGCATCCCGATCACCCCCTACGCCCGCCTCTACGGCTGCGACGACAACACCGTCTACCTGCAACACACCGCCAGCGGCGAACCGATGCTCTTCGAAAACATCGACACACTGGTGCTCTGCCAGGGCCATCAACCCGTCGACACCCTCGGCGCCGAGCTGCAAGGTCTGGTGGAATTTCGTCGCATCGGCGACTGCCTCGCCCCGCGCACCGCCGAAGAAGCCATCTACGAAGGTTTGAAAGTCGCCTGGGCGCTTTGAGGCTGTTTTATACTCCGGGGCTTTTACACACCCCGGTTTGGAGCACGCCATGAGCAACAGCAGCAAGATGCCGCCTGCCAGCAGCACGCCCACACAGGACAGCGCCACGGCAGAACCGCATTTTCTCGGCACACGGATTCGTGGGTTGCGTAAACGTCGGGGCATGACCCTGGCGGAACTGGCGCAGATGAGCGAGCTGACGGCGGGGTATATCAGCCAGCTGGAACGGAATCTGGCTTATCCGTCGATTCCTGCGCTGTTCAATATCGCCCGCAGTTTGGGTGTGACCATCCAATGGTTCTTTGCCAGCGAGGGCACTACAGCGCCTGAAGACAACGGCGTTGTGGTGCGCAAGAACACTCGGATGAGCGTGCACTATGAGGACGGGATTGTGGATCAGCTGCTGACGCCGCAGCCGAATCGGCAGTTGGAAATGCTGCACTCACGGTTTCCACCCGGGACTTACAGTCAGCAGAGTTACAGCCATGAAGGGGAAGAGGCTGGGTATTTGCTGTCGGGGAGTTTTGAGCTGTGGGTGGGGGAGCGTTATTTCCAGCTGAATGAAGGGGACAGTTTCAGCTTTTCGAGCCAGGAGCCGCATCGGTATGGGAATCCTGGTGAGGTAGACGCGGTGGTGATCTGGGTGATTACGCCGCCTTCGTTTTGAGGGGCTGGCGACCTCAGAGCGGAGACAAAATCAGGGTGTCGGCAAATTGCACGAAAAAACCGGCGTTTAGCCGGTTTTTCTTTTTACTCGCTCATTTACAACCAACCGAACCCTTTTCCCATCATGGCTGCCAAGCCCAGCGCCGTGGTGATCAACGCGCCGAACAGTAAACGAAAATCCGTTCGAGCGTCTTTGCGGTGCTCCCGAAAATCCGTTCGAGCCTCTTGACGGTGCTCACGAAACTCCACGCGAAGGTCACCAATGTCACGTCGGACGTATTCGATATGCGTCTCAAGTTTAGATACTCGCGGTTCCAATGGGTTTTCTCCTGGAGGACCTGATGGTCTTCGTCCATTCTCGTCAGTGCCACTTCTTTTGTTGCTCGGGAAGCGGTCGGGGTAATGCTCATCAAGGTTTACCAGCACAAAAGGTTCACTCATCGCAGACCTCCAGCGCTACGGTTTTGCTGCTGTCTTCGACGACGATATCTGCCAGCACATTGAGCGAATGCAGGCGAATAAATCCGCAGTATTTGCAATTAAGCATCACCGCCTGCGTGCCGGAGCGGAAATACTCTTTGCCACACGCCCAAGGCAACCCGACACCCGTCGCCCCGGCCTGGAGTGGTAACTCCCACTCATCATGCTCACAGAACGGGCACCCGGTATTCTTTATTCGCGCTTTGAAAATGTTGGCCAACCGCCCGGTATCCAGATGAAGATCCCCAGGCATTGGCTTGCCTCGTGACACCCCGGTCTGATCATTACTCTGAAAACCATCTTCACTGCTGCTGTACATCGCTACCTCCTCCTTGAGGGAATAAATCATCGATTAACCGATCAACCAGAAGATGGTGCGTAACGTCCAGCCACCTGCTCGACCGCGAAGTCATTATGGATGCCTTCGCTGAAAAACGAATATACCTTCGATCAATCTCGGACGTATCCGCGTGCGAAGTAGGACGATTCTCTCGTTTGTGTCAGCCCGGAATTACGCCTGTGAGATCCGTCCACGGGCTCTTGCGAAAGCTGCCAGCGCAAGGTCACAGATTTCTCTGATGAGTGGGGTCTTCGGTTGAAAAGGTCAGTGGCCGTTCCGGCATTGCACCGGCATCGTCTTCAGGTTCTGCCTGAGGTCTGGAAATGATCGGGGCCACCAGTCGCAACACACCCCTCTCAATCAATGAGAGAAGTCCGAAAGTAATGAAGCCAAAAATCAGCCCGACAACCAAAATGCTCAATGGATGAATTTGCACGGCGTCGGAGCTGTCCAGCATGTAGAGAAAAGCCTGAACAGCGACGGCCACACAGGCCGCCAGGGCTGCAATCAGCTTGATAATCAACCAAAGCCGCCGCCATCTATTCATGCTCTTCCCCGCTATCCGGTGATTTCGCTCTTTATTGCATGATAGCTAATGGGCGGGATGCGCCTTCTTTCTCGCATGTATCCAGATTCGGGCGGCGTAGCCTTGACGTTTACGGCGGGACTACTGCTTGTTTAAGGAAAATCCGAGCATCACGAACTTTGGTAAGGCTTCGCGTCTTTGTCAGAGTAGAGCCGGCGCCAGAATATCCGGGTGACTCTCGCTGAAGTTGTAGGCAAAATCCGAGAGTTGCGTAAGGGGGTACGCTTGCTGTGCTTTTGGGCAGGTTGCCGCCTTGTTGGCCATATCTTCGGCGGGATACTCTCCAGACGTCGCTGCACATTCAGCGACCGGGCTTGGTAACCCGACGAGTTACGCAACAGCGTCCCCATCACAATGCTGGTTTTTTCACCAGTGATCTTGTGCTATGGCGGCTGTGCGTGGGACGCCTTCGGGCGTGCCGGTCTCCTTGACTCCCGGTTTACCAACCTGCGCGCAGCTGCCACCCATTCGCTTGGTAACGAAAACGGCAGCTCCTAACGTCAAGGAGTAGACAATGCACACTGTAAATCCGTACAAATTTCTGCGCTTCCCTCACCTCAATTCTCACTGTCGATCCCGCTGCATCTCCGTCACTGGAGGTGGCAAATGACCGAATCAGCAGAAGCAAAAACCATCGGCTTCACCCCCATCTACTGCTCAGGAAAAGCGATGTTCCACGTCAGCGCTGGAGTGCCTGTGAGTGATGCATTGGCACAGGCCTCTGATTTTCTGTTCCTGGCCAAGGCGTTCACGGAAGACGCCGCCTACGTAAGAGACACCGACCGTCATGCCTGGGCCGCGCACTATTTAACGGCGATGGGTAAAGCGCTGCTTGATGATGTGGTGAAGGCGGTAACACCCAGACCGGCTCGGAAGGACAAGAAAGCCGCAAAATAGCGGCTAGCCTTTCTGATAGGTGCCCTGGACATTCGGGGTATCAGACCGCCATGGGGGGGTGATGTTAGTCACTTTCCCATGGCGCCTATGCTGCCACCCACTCGCTGACTGAGTACCACGGCTTGGGGTGATTGCTTTTTCACTGGAGAGATATAGAATCTATATCACCTTCTAGATTGAAGGATAGTCAGAGCTCGGACGCTCTACCAAGAAACATACGCTTTGGAGTACCCCATGACCCTCACCACTGAAAAATCTGAAAGCTTTCTGCTGCGATTACGCAAACAGGACACGCCAACAGGGGTAAGCATCTCGACAATCGAGTTGCTTATGAATCAGACCGGTTTGAGTAAAACCGAAGTCGCCCACCTCGCCTTGAGGCAATTTGCTGACCGCTATTTGCCCAAGTACGAGCTAGACGATGGACCTCTAACCCCGGCTCAAGTCTCCGCAATTCGTGCAGCTAGCCCTGCTACGGACCTTCCGGAGGAGCGCATTACTAAAAGGCTCTATTGAAAAATGACCACACCTTTTCGCCCACTGCCTGCACCAGGCGACTTTGTCTGGTGTCATTTCCCTGAAGTCATCGGGAACCCAGGCCCCAAAGCTCGCCCCGCATTGGTAGTCGCTGTTTTCGAAGATGACCATGCGGTAAGAATTGCCTATGGCACTACGCGAAAAACAGAAAAACTGTACCCAGGCGAATTTGTTTTAGACCCTTCGGACGCTGGCTTTGCATTGAGCGGTCTGGCCCAGCGCACGAAGTTCGACTTGAACAACGAAGTCCAAGTCTATTTTGATTCCGATTGGTTTGCTTCGAATCAAAGCGTCTATGCCTCCACGCCTCTGCCCAAAATGGGGCGATTAGACATTGAGTATTACCCTGTCGTACAGAAGGCAGCGGAAGCGAAAGCCAAGCGCATAAAAAAGTAATATTGAGTGTTTAACAAGCCGAAGCAATACCGGCTTCTTTAATTCTGTCGCGCTTTATTTTTCACAATAGTCATGTTCGAACTCACAATACTTCATACAAAAACCCGGCGCTGGCCGGGTTTCTTATAGCTGATCGCAACGGTCAACAATTCCTTGAGCGGCATCCTGCTTGTCTGGTCGCCAGCTTTTCTAAAATAACCCTGTACCCTATCTAAGGTTCCCCCTAGGTTTACATTAGGGTTTCGCCCGCTAGCTTTCCAGAACCCAGCGGTTTAAGTCTGCAAGGCGTTCGGTGAGGGTCTTTATGTTCTCAGAGCAACTAGCCTGCTGTTCTGCTTGGTGAGCAGGATTCTCGAACCCCAAGACGTTATAGGTGTCTTCGGTTTTGGCTTTCAAATTCCGCATCAGTGCCGGAATCTTATCGCGCTTCACATTGGGAATGTGTTGTAGAGCATCCTCAAGAGCGACGGTGAAATCTTGGTAGAGGTCGGGACGGTTACACCCCTTCGCATTGGCTAGGTCGAAGTCTGCATTCTCGTAAAGAACGAGGATGTAACCTGACGTGAGCTTCATCTCAGCTTGAGCCATGAAAGGCATTGCGAGCAAAGTGGTTAGCAATGCTGCGGATTTCAGTCGCATTGACACTCCCTGTGTATCATCAAGGGCGGACGGTGATCATGACAGAGCAACTTATAAGCCAGCAACAGCTCACGCTGTGAACAGAGGGAGGGAGTGAGATGCGTGCAGAAGGATGGCGACGGGTCTGGGAGCTGACAAAATGTCTTGCAGCTATCGCTGCGGGTATTTGGTGTGTGATGTCTTTCACGGCGGCGATACCCAGATGATCGCACCCGAACTAATCACGAAATCATTGATTTCTCCGAGCACTGAGAAATTCAGCCATCCCCTTCCTCGCTTTCTTAGCTTGACCTGGGTATCGACCGGTCAATAGCCGGCACAACAGAGCGAAAAGTACACCGGCAATCCAAAAGAAAACTCCGATTGCGACGATCCACCAAGCATGGACGGCATTCGTTAGCGACTCTGTAACTGTCATCCATACGACACCAACAAGTGTGCCAATTTGAAGCAATGACCCAAGCCAGTCCCAAACAGTCCGCACCGCTCCACATAAGTCAGAAAAACGATTGCTAAAACGATCGTTACTGAACCTCTCGGATGTCAACTCAACAATCCTAGGGGAGAGCTTTTCATCGGAGAGATCCTCCACAGCCACCCCGAGTCTGATCGAAAGGTCCTGCATAACTGCTCTGTTGTTCCTTTCTATTTCCCATGAAGAAATCAAAAACACGATCACCCCAAGCGCAATAGTCCCGAATATGGCACCAGCTATATGCAATATCGCGATTAGCATTCATTACTCCCTGTACCTATCGCAGGATTGAAGCAACGATACGGAAGGAAATCATAGCAAGCCACCAACACAAAGCTACGAGAGCGTCGTGTATCAGCGAATGAGACATGGGCAGCAGCGGCCTGATGCGGCCCTAGGACGGCATTTTCTGCCCTAAAATGCCCTAAATGAAACGCCAGAAACGAAAAAGCCCCTGAAATCTTTAACAATTTCAGGGGCTTCGTCTTATTCAATATGGCGGAGAGATAGGGATTCGAACCCTAGGTACCGGTGAAGGTACAACGGATTTCGAATCCGTCCCATTCGGCCACTCTGGCATCTCTCCAACGGCGCGCATCATAACAACACTTTCGCCGGAAGCGAACCCCCTAAGCGAAATTTTTCCGTGCTATCAGATGCTTGCGTCGATTAAAGCGGTACGCCCAGACGATTGGCGACTTCTTCGTAGGCTTCGATGACATCACCGAGGCCCTGGCGGAAGCGGTCTTTGTCCATTTTCTTGCCGGTGGCCTTGTCCCACAGGCGGCAGCCGTCCGGGCTGAATTCGTCGCCCAGGACGATAGAGCCGTCGGAGAACACGCCGAATTCGAGTTTGAAGTCGACCAGCAGCAGGCCGGCGTCGTCGAACAGTTTGCTCAGGACTTCGTTGACCTTGAGCGACAGTTCTTTCATGCGAACCAGTTGCTCGGCGGTGCCCCAACCGAAGGCCACGACGTGGGATTCGTTGATGAACGGGTCGCCCTTGGCGTCGTCCTTCAGGAACAGTTCGAAGGTGTAAGGGTTGAGCTTCATGCCTTCTTCGACGCCCAGGCGCTTGACCAGGCTGCCGGCGGCGTAGTTACGCACGACGCACTCGACCGGGATCATGTCGAGTTTCTTCACCAGGCATTCGTTGTCGCCCAGCAGTTTGTCGAACTGGGTCGGCACGCCGGCGGCTTCGAGTTTCTGCATGATGAAGGCGTTGAACTTGTTGTTCACCATGCCTTTGCGGTCGAGCTGCTCGATGCGCTTGCCGTCGAACGCCGAGGTGTCGTTGCGAAACAGCAGGATCAAGCGGTCAGCGTCGTCGGTCTTGAAAACCGATTTGGCTTTGCCGCGGTAGAGTTCTTCACGTTTTTCCATGATGGGCTCCGCTTGCTAAGTAGGTGGGCTAGGCGATGTGTCGCCAGTCGAGCCCTGAATCTTGATCGGCCAGTTGCAGCCAGTCCGGGTCGCACCCGAGGGTGTCGACAAAACATTGCCGGGCCAGCTGCGGCAGGTTGTTCTTGCTGCTCAGATGGGCCAGGACCAGGTGTTGCAGGCCTTGCCAGCCCAACTCAGACACCAGGAATGCCGCCTGGTGGTTGTTCAGATGTCCCAGTTCACCGCCCACCCGCTGCTTCAGGAAGTACGGGTAGTGACCGCGAGCGAGCATGTCACGGCAATGGTTGGACTCGATCATCAGCGCATCGAGGTCCCGATAGCCGTCCAGCACCTTGTTGCAATACGAGCCCAGATCGGTCAGCAGGCCAAAGCGCCGCTCACCGTCGCTGAAAACGTACTGCGTCGGTTCCTGTGCATCGTGGACCACGGCAATGACGCCGATGCTCAGTGCGCCGATCTGCAGTTGCTCGCCGCCAGCCAGAAGGCCAGCCGGTTCAATCGGTTTGCGCATCCCGCGCAGGGTCCCGCGACTGAGGTAGACAGGCAGATTGTAGCGCCGAGACAGCAAACCCACGCCATGCACGTGGTCGGCATGTTCGTGGGTCACGAGTATCGCGCTCAACTGCGCAGGGTTCACACCCAGGCGCAGCAGGCGTTTTTCGGTTTCCCGCAGGGAGAAACCACAATCCACCAGCACATACGTATCAGCGCTGGCTATCAGCGTGCCGTTCCCTTGGCTACCGCTGCCGAGAACGGCAAAACGCATGTGATCAGCCCAGGTTGTCCTGAATCACGCTCAACACTTTGCGCGCCACTTCTGCCGGCGCCACGGTGTTGATGTTTTTCTCGACGGTGACCTGGACGTTCTCGCCTACCTTGCTCAGGCGAACCTGATAACGCTCGGCACGGGCTTCAACTTCTTCCTTGCTCGGCGCACTGCCGAACAGGCTGCTGAAGAAGCCAGGCTTCTCGTCTTTCTTCTCGGCTTTTTCGGAGAGATTGATGTAGTACAGGCCCAGGCTGCGGTTGATGTCTTCAACGCGCCATTCGCCCTGTTCCAACGCACGACCAACGCTCGACCAGGCACGATCAAGGTCATTGCCGACGTTCAGAACCGGGTTGCCGCTGCCGTCTTCGCTCAGGCTGACACGACTCGGCGTATCGAAATCACGCGAAGCCAGCATGGAAACCGAACCGCCCTTTTCCGAGATGCGGCTCATGCTCGCGAGCATGTCGTCGACCAGTGCCGCGTCCAGGCCAGTGTTGACCGAACGGTTGGTGAAGGCCACGTCGGCGGTGCTGCCGGCAGGACGCTCGGCGCTGACCACGTAGATTTCGCTGGTGTTGCGCTGAACGCCCGGCTCGATACGCACTCGAACGCGGGTTTCGCTGTCGGTGCTGACGCCGGCGGAGCTCAGGCGCTTGGCCATCGCTGCCGACAGTTCGTCGGAACGCTGCCAGGTGGTGGTGAATTCACCGGTTTGCGGCTTCTGTTCGTCCAGACGGAAACCGTTGTCCTGGAAGAACTGTATCGCCACTGGCCAGGCTTCGGCGGGTGGATTCTGGGCCAGGATCGAGCGCGAATCACCGCTCTTCTGCAGCGAGTAGGCGCTGGCGTCAGCCGATGCCGTCAGTGGCTGCGGACGCGGCACGATGTATTCGCCTTTGGCGGTGTCATCAGCCACGTTGCGCGGGATCGGCAGCAGCGGATCCAGACGCTTGGCGGTGCTGACATCCGTTGGCAGTTGCATAGGTGCAGTCTGTTGCGCTTCCAGGTAATCGCTACCACGGTCACGGAAATAACCTTCCGGGCCCCAGACCCATCCACAGCCACTGGTGCTGGAGATAATCAAGGCAAGTGCGGAAAGTCCGGCCAATCGCTTCATGCGTAGTGCTTCCTCAATTAAACCAGTACGCCGGACTGGCGCATGGCCTGCCGCAGCGGTTCGTGACAGGCAGCGCTGAGCCAGGTGAGCGGCAGACGGATACCGTCCGGCATCAGGCCCATTTCATGCAGCGCCCATTTCACGGGGATAGGGTTGGATTCGATAAACAGGGTTTTATTGAGCGGCATCAGCTTTTCGTGAATCGCGCGGGCCGTGACGGCGTCGCCTTTCAGGGCAGCGTTGCACAGGTCGCTCATGTCGCGCGGGGCGACGTTGGCGGTGACCGAGATGTTGCCTTTGCCGCCGAGCAGGATCAGCTCGACTGCGGTGGCGTCGTCACCGGACAGCACCAGGAAGTCTTTGCTGACGCCGTCGATGATGGCTTTGGCGCGGGCCAGGTCGCCGGTGGCTTCCTTGATGCCGATAATGTTTTTCACGGTCGACAGGCGGATCACGGTTTCGGTCAGCATGTCGCAGGCGGTACGGCCCGGCACGTTGTACAGGATCTGAGGGATGTCGACGGCTTCGGCGATGGCCTTGAAGTGCTGGTACAAGCCTTCCTGGGTCGGCTTGTTGTAGTACGGCGTCACCAGCAGGCAAGCATCGGCGCCGGCGGTCTTCGCATTGGTGGTCAGCTCGATGGCTTCGCGCGTCGAATTGGCGCCGGTACCGGCGATCACCGGAATGCGCCCTGCCACCTGCTTCACCACGTAACGAATCACTTCGATGTGCTCGTTCACGTCAAGGGTGGCCGATTCACCTGTAGTGCCGACGGCCACGATCGCGTGGGTGCCGTTCTGCAGGTGAAAGTCCACCAGTTTGCTCAGGCTGTCCCAGTCGAGACGACCTTGTGCATCCATGGGTGTGACCAGTGCCACCATACTGCCCGCAATCATGCAACCGCTCCTGCCGGAAAAAGAGAGCGGTAATGGTACTGGCGCCAAGATGCTTGTACAAGCAAAGTACTGCGCTGCTGCCATTCCCCTTGGCGCTGCTTTTCGCTACCCTTCAGGCTTTGATCGGTACTGATAAGCTCGCACGTCGGGTTTGAGCCTCCATTTTCGGCATCACAAGCCCCGATCCAGCGTTGCCACCCCTCGCTCCTGCCTTGATGGAGCACGTTGCAACCTTCGGCCCGGGTTTTTTGAATTCGCATCCGCAGGCTCGCCCCCGGTAGTAAAAGCCCGTAAAAGTATCGACCGCTCATCGCTTTAGGAATGCTGCATGTCCACCCCCACAGTTCGCGAACAATTCCTTGTCATCAGTGCCCTCGGCGCCAACCCCATGGAGCTGACTAACGTCCTGTGCCGCGCCAGCCATGAAAACCGCTGCGCCGTGGTCACTTCTCGCCTGACCCGTCATGGCGAGTGCAGCGCGTTGATCCTCGAAATCTCCGGCAGCTGGGACGCCCTGGCGCGCCTTGAAGGCAGCCTGCCGGGCCTCGCCAAGAAGCATGCATTCACCGTTAACGTGGTGCGCAGCGCGGCGCTGGAGAATCGTCCTCAGGCTTTGCCTTACGTCGCTTATGTCAGCTCGGCCTATCGCTCGGACATCATCAACGAGCTGTGCCAGTTCTTCATGGACCACAACGTCGAGCTGGAAAACCTGACCTGCGACACGTATCAGGCGCCGCAAACCGGCGGCACCATGCTCAACGCCACGTTTACCGTGACCTTGCCGGCGGGCGTGCAGATCAGCTGGTTGCGCGATCAGTTCCTGGATTTCGCCGACGCGCTGAACCTGGACGCACTGATCGAACCGTGGCGCCCACAAAACCCAATGTAAGGAAGCTTTCATGGCCGTTGCCATCGACCAACCGGTTGCCGACTTCGAAGCACCCGCCACCAATGGACAGACCGTCAGCCTCGCGGGCCTTAAAGGCAAGCAAGTGGTGATCTACTTCTATCCGAAGGACAGCACGCCGGGCTGCACCACTCAGGGCCAGGGCTTTCGCGATCAGCTTGACGCCTTTAAAGCAGCAAACACCGAAGTCTTCGGTGTTTCGCGTGACAGCCTGAAATCCCACGAGAACTTCAAGGCCAAGCAAGCGTTCACCTTCGAGCTGATCAGCGACAAGGAAGAAGCGCTCTGCCAGCTGTTTGATGTGATCAAGCTGAAGAAGCTGTATGGCAAGGAATACATGGGCGTCGATCGCAGCACATTCCTGATTGATAAGGACGGAGTGCTGCGTCAGGAATGGCGCGGTGTGAAGGTGCCGGGGCATGTGGATGCGGTGTTGGCGGCTGCACAGGCGTTGAACAAGGCCTGAGTTTTATCGTCGTCTGTTCGGACACTATCGCGAGCAGGCTCGCTCCCACGGTTGACCGAGTTGGCCAGCCTGACGCGATCCGATGTGGGAGCGGGCCTGCTCGGGAGCCGCCACCTGCCCCACTGCCTCATCCCGGCTGACTGCTAAAGCAACGGCGCCACCACCGGCTCCTTGCGCGGCCAGGCATCCAGCACAGCCTTGAACAGCGTCGCCAGCGGAATCGCAAAGAACACCCCCCAGAATCCCCACAACCCGCCAAACAACAGCACCGCACAGATAATCGCCACCGGATGCAAATTCACCGCCTCCGAAAACAGCAGCGGCACCAGCACATTCCCGTCCAGCGTCTGGATAATCCCGTAGACCGCCATCAGGTAAATGAACTGATCGCTCCAGCCCCATTGGAACAGCGCGATCAGCATGACCGGGACCGTCACCACCACTGCGCCGACGTAAGGCACCACCACCGACACCCCCACCAGCAATGCCAGCAACGCCGCGTAGTTGAGCCCCAGTACGACGAACCCGATGTAGGTCACACCGCCGCAGATGAAAATCTCGATGACTTTGCCGCGGATGTAATTGGCGATCTGCCGGTTCATCTCATGGGCAACCCGGGTAATCAGCGCCCGCTCACGCGGTAGGTAGCCGCGCACCCACTGACCGATCATCTCGCGGTCCTTGAGAAAGAAGAACACCAGGATCGGCACCAGCACCAGGTAGATCATGATGTTCACCAGCAGAGGCAGACTCGACAGCGAGAACGTCAGTGCCCACTGACCGAACTTTCCGATCTCGCCCCGCGCCACTTCGATGGCCTGCAACACCTGCTCGTCCGACACCAGGTGCGGATAGCGTTCGGGCAGCAGCAACAGCAGCGATTGCCACTTGGCCAGCATCCCGGGCAGTTCGTTGAACAGCGTGATCAACTGATGCCAGAGCAACGGCACCACGACAATAATGAACACCAGCAAAACGCCCATGAACAAGGCGAAGACCAACCCCACCGCGACCCCACCGGGCATGCGCAGGCGTTCGAGGGTAACGACCAGGCCCTGCATCAGATACGCCAGCACCATCCCGGCCAGCACTGGCGCGAGCATGCCGCCCAACGTCAGTACGGCGGTAAAGGCCAGAAACAGCAGCACCGCCAGCACCACGGCTTCTTCATCGGAAAAGTAGCGCTGAATCCAGTCGCGTAACACCTTGAACATCAATAATCCTTAGAAATGAACGCAGCAGGTTTCAGGCTTTTTTCAACCAGTAGCGGTAAACACCCGCCTCATCTTCTTCGCGAAGCAGCGTATGACCGGCCAATCGGGCAAAGGTGCGAAAGTCGCGCTGGGAACCCGCATCGGTGGCGATGACCTTGAGCACCGCGCCACTGGCCAGTCGATTCAGCTCCAGCTTGGCCTTGAGCAATGGCAGCGGGCAATTCAGGCCACTGGCATCCAGTTCGGCGTCATGGGTTACAGCATCGGTCATTGCATCGCTCCGGGTCAGGTGGTGGAGTTGCCTAGAATATCTGGTCCCAGGCCAAGTGTCCGGCTACAGTAAGGTCTTTGTCGACTAAGGCTTTGTGCATGACTTTTTTGCGCCCTACCCTGCTGACGCTCGCTTGCCTGCTCGCCTCACCGGGCTTCGCCGACGACTTGCCGTCACTCGGCGACGCCAGTTCTGCCATTGTCTCGCCGCAACAGGAATATCAACTGGGCCGTGCGTGGCTCGCGCTGTTGCGCAGCCAGGTCTCGCAGCTCAACGATCCGCAGCTCAAGGATTACGTCGAATCCAGCGTTTACCGCCTGGTGGAAACCAGCCAGGTCAATGACCGGCGCCTGGAATTCATCCTGATCAACAGCCCGCAGCTCAACGCCTTTGCGGCGCCGGGCGGGATTGTCGGGGTCAACGGCGGTCTGTTCCTCAATGCGCAGACCGAGGGCGAATACGCTTCGGTACTGGCGCACGAATTGGCTCACTTGTCGCAACGCCACTTTGCCCGAGGCGTGGAAGCCCAGCAGCGCATGCAAGTGCCGATGATGGCGGCTCTGTTGGCCGGGATCGTCATTGCAGCTGCCGGTGCCGGTGATGCCGGGATCGCGGCGATTGCGGGCACTCAGGCGGCGGCGATTCAGGAACAACGACGTTTCTCGCGCCAGAACGAACAGGAAGCCGACCGTATCGGCATCCTCAATCTGGAAAAGGCCGGTTATGACCCGCGGTCGATGCCGACCATGTTCGAGCGGTTGATGCGTCAATACCGCTTTGACGCCAAGCCACCAGAATTCCTGCTGACTCACCCGGTGACCGAATCGCGGATCGCCGACACCCGCAACCGCGCCGAACAGGCCAAAGCGGGCGGCGTCGAAGACACCATGCGCTATCAGCTGATTCGTGCACGCGTTCAGCTGGTCTATGAAGAAACCCCAGGCTTGGGCGCCAAGCGCTTTCGCGCGCAGCTCGACGAGAACCCGAAAAATGACGTCGCTCGTTATGGCCTGGCAATCGCCCAGATCAAGGGCGGCCAGTTGAATGAAGCCCGCGAGAACCTCAAGCTGCTGCTGGCCAAATCACCGAACGAGATCATCTACAACCTGGCCCAGGTCGACCTGGATATCACCAACAATCGCCTGCCCGATGCTCAAACACGGGTTGACCGGATGCTCACCCAGTACCCTGGCAACTATCCATTGAACCAGGTGCGTGTCGATCTGTTGCTGAAACAAAACCGCGCCGCCGATGCGGAAAAGGCGCTCGAAGGCCTGCTGAAATCGCGCCCGGACGATCCGGACGTGTGGTATCAGGTGGCCGAGACTCGCGGCCTGTCAGGCAACATCATCGGTCTGCATCAGGCTCGCGCGGAGTACTTCGCCCTGGTTGGCGACTATCGCCAGGCCATTCAGCAACTGGACTTCGCCAAGCGCAAGGCCGGCACCAACTTCCCGTTGTCGTCGCGTATCGACGCCCGGCAACGTGAGTTGATGGAGCAGGAACGTATGGTCAAGGACATGATGGGCTGACCTGCTTGCGGAACATAAAACGCAGACACAAAAAAACCGCCTCTTTCGAGGCGGTTTTTCATTCAGCCGACAACCGGTTTATTCAGCCAGTTTGAAGGTGATGAAGCTGGCACGACCTTGACGCAGAACTCGCATGGACACCGATCGATTCTTCGGCAGTGCCTTGGCGATTTCAGCGAACTCCTTGCTATCGTTGATTGCCTGGTTGTTCAGGTGAGTGATCACATCATTTGGCTGCAAGCCGATGAGCGATGCAGGACCGTCCTGAACTTCCTTGATCACCACACCACCTTTGAGGTCGTAGGCTTTCTTCTGCTCAGCAGTCAGATCGGCGACGGCGACGCCCAGACGATTGCTGTTGGTTTCAACACCGGACTTGAGTTTCGAGTCCAGCTCTTTACCTTCGTCAGGGATCGCGCCGACCGTCAGTTCGACATTCTTGCGCTTGCCGTCGCGGATCACTTCAAGGTTGGCCTTCGCGCCTTCCTTGAGTGCGCCCACCAGGTGCGGCAGATCGGCAGACATGACGATTGGCTGACCGTTCATGCTCAGGATCACGTCGCCGACTTGCAGATCCCCCTTGGCAGCCGGGCCATCTTCCTGGATCTGAGCCACCAGCGCACCGGCCGGCTTCTCAAGACCGAACGACTCGGCCAGATCCTTGCTCACTTCCTGAATCACCACACCCAACCAGCCACGGCTGACTTTACCGCCACTTTTCAGCTGGTTGGATACGTCCAGGGCCACGTCGATAGGGATCGCGAACGATACGCCCATGAAGCCACCGGAGCGGGTGTAGATCTGCGAGTTGATCCCGACCACTTCACCGGCCAGGTTGAACAGCGGACCACCCGAGTTACCCGGGTTGATGGGCACGTCGGTCTGGATGAACGGCACATAATTTTCGTTCGGCAGGCTACGACCGACAGCGCTGACAATGCCTTGGGTCACGGTATGGTCGAAGCCGAACGGCGAGCCGATCGCTACGACCCATTGGCCGGCCTTCAGGTCCTGGGATTTACCCAGTTTCAGGACTGGCAGGTCCTTGCCTTCGATTTTCAGCAGCGCCACATCGGAACGTGGGTCGGTGCCTATCAGCTTGGCTTTCAACTCACTGCGGTCGGAGAGACGAACGAGAATTTCGTCGGCATCGGCGATCACGTGGTTGTTGGTCAGGATGTAGCCGTCCGGCGAGATGATAAAGCCCGAGCCCAGGGACTGCGCTTCACGCTGGCGATCACCGCGAGGCGAGCGCGGTTGCGGCATGCCCCGTTCGAAAAACTCGCGCAGCGCGGGTGGCAGGCCTTCAAGGTCGGGCATCTGGTCAGACACTCTGCGGTCCGGCAGCTTTTGCGTGGTACTGATGTTCACCACCGCGGGCGAGGCCTGCTCGACCAACTGGGTAAAGTCAGGCAATTCGACTGCTTGAGCAGTGACCGCCTGACCGAGCACCAGCACGGTGGCGAAAATGGACAGATAAGACTTCAAGCGTGGTATCGACATACGGCTCCCGTTACGACGAGCATGGTTAAGCGATATGGAGCAAGGAACACCGGGAAAGATACGCCGGTATTTTTGTTCCGGGAACAACAAAACAAGGCCAGAGCCGTGAGGCTCTGACCTATAGAAAAATTCAGGTTTTTTTGCAAATTGAAATGCTCACTAAACATTTCGATATCAGCTCACTACTTGGTTGCAGTGGCATCGGAGCGCATGGACAGCGCAATCCGTTCAGCAGTACCTATCGGAATCTCACCGACCACGGTCACCATCATCTCGCCTTGAGGGGTCGTCAAGCGCCGAGAAACAGCAGCGGTTGGGCCTAACTGGGTGCGGGTGTCGGTTACGGTGGCACCATTCAACGGCTCAAGGAATACCGAAAACCGCGCCAGACCATCGTCGTACATCAGACTGGTGATCTGGGTTTTGGTCTCCGTATCTTTATGGGTGCTGCTGCTGGTCAGCTCGAAACCGGGCGGGAGCCAGTCCGAATGCCAAACTTGGGCGGCCTTGACGGCGGAAGCCTTGTCGCTGTCGAGTTTGACCACCTTGCAATCGTCGCCTGCCTGCAAGTCGCGGTCAGACGGCACGTTGTCGGTATTCAGCTGGGTGAACTGGAAACGCTCAAGCAACTGCCCTTTGTCATTCAGTAGCAATGACTTCAACGGCAAGCCGGTTTCCTTATCAAGGTGCAGCTCAAAACCGTAGCGATGCTGATCACGTGGCTTCAATGAAATAATCACTGCCGCACGCCCAGCCACACGCGACTTGCCAATGACGGCAAGCTCATACCAATTCTTCAACTTTTGTGGATCGAGTGCACGAGGAGCGGAGTTGGAAGAGTCCCCAAGCCCTGCTATCAGGACGCCGCTGACGCATTGAGTATGCCCATCAATGCGAACGACTTCCTGTGCTGAGCCGTCGAGCTGCAGTAAACGCTCACGGACCTTACCATCCTGGACACGGTGCCAGATGTTATGGGTAGAAAAGCTACCGTTACGCTCGTAAACGAAAGTGCCGTAAAAGCTTTGCTGTTGCTCGGCCTGACCAAGACGGGTCAACCAGTCCTGGGCTTCATCGGCGTGGGCTGGAACAATGAACCAGCCACCGAGCAGAAGCGAAAGTAGAGGTATGGCGCGCATGATCCTCCTTAACGGTTTTCCAAGCTTGCTGCACGAGCGTAAGGCAGAGCGCTCTCAGTACCTTTCAGTGCAGCCTGTTGAGCATGTTGGCGCAAGTAGCCTGGCAGACGCTGATCGTGCCAGCCTGGTTGACCTTGCAATACGCCGTTGGCCATAGGGCCAGTGGCTTCCGAACTTTCATTGTAGCCTGCCAATACAGCTGGACCCTTGACCTGAGGAACGGCCAGACCCGGTTGACTGGATTGCTGGGCAAGTTCGACACCCGCGATCTCGTCCTGGTTGTACAAACGCACACCTGCCAGTACGGCAACGGTCACCGAAGCAGCGACAGCCAGTCGACCCAGGCTGCGCCATGGACCACGGGAGACTTTTGCCGGTACGGCTTCGTCGGCCAAAGCAGCAGAAACTGCCGCGGCGATGTCCAGACGAGGAAGCAGCAGATCCTTGTGCATAACTGCCCGAGCGATTTGATAACGAGCCCAGGTTTCACGGGTTTCTACATCGTCAAAGGCATTTAATACCCGACGCAATTCCAGTTCGTCCGCTTCGTTATCCATCACTGCGGACAGCGATTCCTGCAGGGCTTCACGACTCATGGCGTTCCTCTCTTGGCTATCGCCGCTGTCTCAGTTTTCCTGCAACAACGGCTGCAGGGCTTTATCGATGGCCTCCCGAGCGCGGAATATCCGGGAGCGCACGGTACCCACCGGACATTGCATGACTGCCGCAATGTCCTCGTAACTCAGACCATCGAATTCACGTAAAGTTAAAGCTGTACGCAAATCTTCTGGCAGTTGCTGAATGGTTCGATGGACGGTGCCTTCGATCTCATCCCGCAGCAATGCACGCTCTGGCGACTCGAGATCCTTGAGGCCATGATCGCCATCGTAGAACTCTGCATCTTCGGAACTGACATCGCTATCCGGCGGCCGGCGGCCGCGTGAAACCAGATAATTCTTCGCCGTGTTGATGGCGATGCGGTAAAGCCACGTATAAAACGCGCTATCTCCGCGAAAGTTTCCAAGTGCGCGGTAGGCCTTGATAAAGGCTTCCTGTGCCACATCCTGGGCTTCATGGGTGTCGTGCACGAAACGCACGATCAACCCGAGAATTTTGTGCTGGTATTTCAGCACTAGCAGATCGAAAGCCCGCTTGTCGCCGCGTTGAACGCGCTCGACGAGCTGCTGATCCTCTTCCTGGGTTAGCATGAACACTCCTCGATAAGCTCGGAGGAGGCTTGCATAACTAAACGACCAGACTTGCAAACATAGACTCGGGCTTTTCGCAAAAGTTCTCCCCCTCCAAGCAAGTTTCCTGCGGGCTCTGTTTTGGCACGCACGAAAAGCGCAGCTCGGCATGACCCGGCTGCGCGAATAATCTTGTCATCGGATTCACTGGCCAGGACCAAAACGCAAGCCCCCCTCCTGAAACCGACACTGTCCTTCTTTTCAGGCACCGTCTATTGATCTTGGGCCTTTGGCAAAAGTTCCAAATATTTATAGCCAGGCGAAAGCGACATTGTGCAACCCTGGACAGAAAAAGACTGTTAAATCGTTGATACAGTCACCTCGTCGCCGAACCGGACGAAAAATCATCCGACGAAGCGTCAGGTATTTTCCGTCACAGTAGTTTCACAATGCCATATGCGCTCGGGTATTGTGCCGCTCCCCCCCTCTATATACTAGTGGGCTGTGTGGCTGCCTTGACTCGCCGTTCCACGAGTCTTGCGCCAACCCCGACCCGGGTCGCTTTGAGCGGAATCCTGAAATGAGCCAACAGTTTCAACACGATGTTCTGGTCATTGGCAGCGGTGCTGCCGGTTTGAGCCTTGCGCTGACCTTGCCCGGTCATTTGCGCATCGCCGTACTGAGTAAAGGCGACCTCGCCAACGGCTCGACTTTCTGGGCCCAGGGCGGCGTTGCTGCCGTTCTGGACGACACCGATACTGTCGAATCCCACGTCGATGACACCCTCAATGCCGGCGGTGGCCTCTGCCACGAAGACGCCGTGCGCTTTACCGTCGAGCACAGTAAAGAAGCCATCCAGTGGCTGATCGATCAAGGCGTACCGTTTACCCGCGATGAACAATCCGGCACTGAAGACGGTGGATTCGAGTTTCACCTGACCCGGGAAGGCGGTCACAGTCATCGACGCATTATTCATGCGGCCGATGCCACAGGCGCGGCGATCTTCAAAACCCTGCTCGCCCAGGCCAGACTCAGACCGAATATCGAACTGATGGAACAGCGGGTCGCCATCGACCTGATCACCGAAAAACGCCTGGGCCTGGAAGGCGATCGCTGCCTGGGTGCTTACGTGCTGAATCGCAGCACCGGCGAAGTCGACACGTACGGTGCACGATTCGTCATCCTGGCATCCGGCGGCGCAGCCAAGGTCTACCTCTACACCAGCAACCCCGACGGCGCCTGCGGTGATGGCATTGCCATGGCGTGGCGTTCCGGCTGCCGGGTGGCCAACCTGGAGTTCAATCAGTTCCACCCGACCTGCCTTTATCACCCGCAAGCCAAGAGTTTCCTGATCACTGAAGCCCTGCGCGGCGAAGGCGCACACCTGAAGCTGCCCAACGGCGAACGCTTCATGCAGCGTTTCGACCCGCGTGCCGAACTCGCGCCCCGGGACATCGTCGCCCGCGCCATCGACCATGAGATGAAGCGCCTGGGTGTCGACTGCGTCTATCTGGACATCAGCCATAAGCCCGAAGCGTTCATCAAGACTCACTTCCCGACGGTGTATGAACGCTGCCTCGAGTTTTCCATCGACATCACCAAACAACCGATCCCGGTGGTTCCGGCGGCGCACTACACGTGCGGCGGTGTGATGGTCGATCAGCACGGTCGCACCGACGTGCCGGGGCTGTATGCCATTGGCGAAACCAGTTTCACCGGCCTGCACGGCGCCAACCGCATGGCCAGCAACTCGCTGCTGGAGTGTTTTGTCTATGCCCGTTCGGCCGCGGCGGACATTCTGGAACAGCTGCCGCAGGTGTCGGTTCCGATCGCCCTGCCCGTCTGGGATGCCAGCCAGGTCACCGACTCCGACGAAGACGTGATCATTGCGCACAACTGGGATGAACTGCGGCGATTCATGTGGGACTACGTAGGCATCGTGCGCACCAACAAGCGCTTGCAACGCGCGCAACATCGCGTGCGGCTGTTGCTGGACGAGATCGACGAGTTCTACAGCAACTATAAGGTCAGTCGCGATTTGATCGAGTTGCGCAACCTGGCCCAGGTGGCGGAGTTGATGATTCGGTCAGCCATGGAGCGCAAGGAAAGTCGCGGCCTGCATTACACCCTCGACTACCCGAACATGCTACCCGTTGCGCTGGACACTATTCTGGTGCCGCCCACCTACGTCGACTGAATGTAAGCCTGACCCGCAGGCGCCGGTGCACATCCGCCGCCTGCGAGTCGTGGGGAACGCAGATTGATCTGACTCGCCGCTCGCCTCGCAGTCGAAAACGCAGCACCACCATCAGCGGTAACGCCAGGCTGTCCGGCCTTAGCTGCACGGGCTGCCAACCTGCGGCCTGATTCCACAACTGCCAGCCGTCGGCATCACGCCGCAAACCGCAAAATGCCTGTGGATGCGTCAGCATAATCTGGCGTGGCAGCAGCCAGATTCCGTGAACCACACACAGCGTCATGCCGAGCAGACTGGCCCAGAGCGGTAAGGAGAGCAGAAACAAAGAACCCAGCGCGAACAGCTGGGCCATAAGATACGCCGCCAGCAACTGCCGTGAGGCATGCCAGCGGCATTCGAACGCATTACTTGGGCTGGACACGATCCAGGATCATGCGAACCATGCGCTGAAGCTCCGGATCTTCCGATTCGGCGCGTTCCATGAACCAGCCGAACATGTCCTGGTCTTCGCATTCAAGCAGCTTGCGGTAGCACTCGCGATCTTCCTTGTTGAGGTGCGGGTAGACCTCCTTAACGAACGGCACCAGCAACACGTCAAGCTCAAGCATGCCGCGGCGGCTGTGCCAGTAGAGGCGATTCAGTTCAACATCTTCGACCATGGAGCGCTCCTCAAATAGGCGGCAAGTATACAGCCCCGGCCCCGGTCGAACACTCGGCTTTGGTCGGGCGCCATCGACCTTTGTGAACTACCCATTTCGAGAGCGCCCCCTTATGATGTCCCCCAGACTCTTTACCCTGCGATGACCCATGGCCGATTCTGCTTTTTTCTGCACCCTGTCCCATGAAGGCGTTCTTGCAGTCCGCGGCGCGGACGCCAGCAAATTCCTGCAAGGCCAATTGACCTGCAACCTCAATTACCTGAGCGATACCCAGGCCAGCCTCGGCGCACGCTGCACGCAGAAAGGCCGGATGCAATCGAGTTTCCGTATCGTGCTGGAAGGTGACGGCGTGCTGCTGGCGATGGCCAGCGAGCTGCTTGAGCCGCAGTTGGCGGACCTGAAAAAGTACGCCGTGTTCTCCAAATCCAAACTGACAGATGAAAGCGCCGCCTGGGTCCGCTTCGGACTCGATCATGGCGATGCCGCACTGAGCAGCCTGGGTCTTGAGTTGCCGGCAGACACCGACAGCGTCGTGCGTCATGAAAGTCTGATCGCCATTCGTGTCTCGCCGGACCGCGCCGAACTGTGGGTCGCCGCCGATCAGGCCGACCTCATCAAAAGCAAGCTGTCCGCCCTGCTGTCCGAAGGCACTCTGAATCAATGGCTGCTGGGCCAGATCCGCGCAGGGATCGGCCAGGTCATGCCGAGCACCCGCGAGCTGTTCATCCCGCAGATGCTCAACCTGCAAGCCGTCGGTGGTGTGAGTTTCAAAAAGGGTTGCTACACCGGCCAGGAAATCGTCGCGCGCATGCAGTACCTGGGCAAACTCAAGCGTCGTTTGTATCGCTTGACGTTGGATGCCAGAGAATTGCCCGAGCCTGGCACGCCACTGTTTTCCCCGTCACACGGCAGTTCTATCGGCGAAGTGGTGCTGGCCGCCAGCGCCGGGCAAAACATTGAACTCCTGGCCGTGCTGCAAGCCGAAGCAGCAGAAGGTGGCGACATTCATCTGGGCACCCTCGAAGGGCCGGCCCTGCACCTGCTCGACCTGCCTTATCAACTGGATCGCGATCGCGAAATCCAGCGTTAACCGCAGCACTTGTTGTAACACCCTAGAGAAAAGAAATGAGCGAGCTGGCGGATAAGGTCCAACAGGATTTGGTTGAGGCCATCGATAACGATGACCTGGTTCTGCCAACGTTACCGGAAGTGGCCCTGCAGATTCGCAAGGCCGCTGAAGACCCGGAAGTCAGTGTCAGCACCCTGAGTAAAGTGATCGGCCGTGACACGGCGTTGTCGGCGCGTCTGATCAAAGTGGTCAATAGCCCGCTGCTGCGCGCGACCCAGGAAGTGACTGACCTGCACACGGCGATCACACGGTTGGGCGTCAACTACAGCAGTAATCTGGCGATCGGCTTGGTGATGGAGCAAATTTTCCACGCCCGCTCTGAAGTGGTGGCGCAGAAAATGCGCGATGTCTGGCGTAAAAGCCTGGAAATCGCCGGCGTCAGCTACGCGCTGTGCCGCAGTTACACACAACTCAAACCAGATCAGGCAGCCCTTGGCGGGCTGGTGCATCAGATTGGTGTACTGCCTATCCTGACCTACGCCGAAGACCATTACGAATTGCTGTCTGATGCGGTCAGCCTCAACCATGTCATCGATCGCATTCATCCCTTGATCGGCGACAAACTGCTCAGGGTCTGGGAATTCCCGGAAATGCTGGTGCAGTTGCCGGGGTTGTACCTGGACTTCAAACGCCAGTCCGAGCGGGTCGATTATGTCGATCTGGTTCAGGTGGCCAGCCTGTATTGCCACAAGGACACCGACCACCCGCTGGCCCGTATCGATGTGTTCAGCGTGCCGGCGTTCAAGAAACTGGGGATCGACCCGGAGAATGAGGCGATGTGCCGGGATCTGGAAGAGTCGCGGTCGATGTTTTACTGATCTTTGTGGCGAGGGGCTTGCCCTCTCGCCACAGGTAAAGTGTTCACTCCCCCGCAATAAAACTCACCCGTACCTTCAACCCCGCCGACTCACCATCGTGCAGGCTGATCTGTGCCAGGTGCGCGCGACAAATCTCACCGACAATCGCCAACCCCAGCCCGGACCCGGCCACTTGCTGGTTGCGCCGGTAGAAGCGCTCGAACACCCGATCCCGCTCATCAACGGGAATCCCCGGCCCGTCATCCTCGACCTCCAGCACCGCCGGCGCCGTGACCCGAAGAATCACATTGCCCCCCGGCGGCGTGTGAGCGAGGGCGTTGTCCACCAGGTTGCTCAGCAGTTCATTCAGCAACGTCGGTTCGCCGCGCAGCCACACTGGCTCGTCCGCCTCCAGCGCCAGGGCGACGCCGCGGGCATGGGCCAACGGCGCCATGGCCATGCCCAGTTCGCGCGCCAACTGACTCAGGTCCAACAACTGCGCGCCGCCCTCGGCAATCGCCCGGGCCCCGTTCTCTACCCGCGCCAGCGAAAGCAATTGATTGGCCAGGTGAGTCAGGCGATCCGTGCCTTGGGCAGCGGTTTCCAGGGTGCTGCGCCAGGTTTGCGGTTCGTTTGAACGCAGGCCCAGTTCAAGTCGCGCCTTGAGCGCCGCCAACGGCGTGCGCAGCTCATGGGCGGCATCGGCAATAAACTGCGCCTGCCGCTCGAACTGCCCGCGCAGTCGCTCGGTAAAGTGGTTGAGTGCGCGCACCAGCGGCCACAACTCATGCTGCACTTCCACCAGCGGCAACGGCCGCAAATCATCCGACTGACGCTCTTCCACCGCCGTGCGCAAGCGCTCCAGCGGGCGCAACGCCGCGCTGACCGCAAACCACACCATCAGCAACGCGCCGATGGCCAACATGCCCAAACGCAGCAACGTGTCCGCCGCCAGACTGCGAGCCATCGCGACCCGCGCCTCGTCGGTTTCTGCCACGCGGATTTCCGCCATGCCGTTCATGTTCGGCTCGCTCACCGGCTTGAGCAGGCTCACCACGCGCACATTCTGCCCTCGGTATTTAGCGTTATAGAAGCTCGCCAGCGCCGGATAGTCATCGGTACGCGGCGTTCCCGGGGGCGGCGGAGGGAGGTTTTCGTAACCGGAAATCAGCTTCTGATTGATGTCGTTGACCAAGTAGAAGATCCGACCGGCGCTGTCGTAGGCGAAGGTATCGAGGGCCACGTAGGGCACGTCGGCGCTGAGGCTGCCATCGCGCTGGGACACACCGGCGGCGATGGTCCGCGCCGACGCCAGCAGGGTCCGGTCATAGGCGGTATCAGCGGCTTCGCGGCCATTCCAGTACGCACTCAAACCACTGGCCAGCATTAACACCACCAACAACAGCGCCAGGTTCCACAACAATCGCCAGCGCAGGCTGCTGGGCTTATGCATCGCGGCTTTCCAGCAAATAGCCGAGGCCGCGGAAGGTCACGATAGCGACCGGTTGGCCATCCAGTTTCTTGCGCAGGCGGTGGACGTAGATTTCGATGGCATCCGGGCTCGCTTCTTCATCGAGGCCAAACACCTGAGCGGCCAGTTGCTCTTTGCTCATCACCCGACCGGGCCGGGCGATCAATGCCTCGAGGACTGCCTGCTCGCGAGAGGTCAGGGTCAGCAATTCTTCACCGAGGGTGAAGCGCCGAGTGTCCAGGTCATAGGCCAGGACGCCGCAGCGCTGCTGACGCTCACCGCCCAGCACGCTGCGCCGCAACAAGGCTTTGACCCGGGCCTCGAGTTCGGTCAGTTCAAAAGGTTTGGCCAGGTAATCGTCGGCACCGAGGTTGAGCCCGTGCACCCGGTCCTTGACGTCGCTGCGCGCGGTCAGCATCAGCACCGGCAGGTTCTTGCCCCGGGCCCGCAGGCGCGCCAGCACTTCGAAACCATCCATGCGCGGCAGACCGACATCGAGGATCGCCACCGCGTACTCCTCGCTGCTCAAGGCCAGGTCGGCCGCCACGCCGTCGTGCAGCACATCCACGGTCAACCCGGTGCTCTTGAGCGCCTGGGCGACACTTTCGGCGAGCTGCAGATGGTCTTCGACGAGCAGGACACGCATGGATCTTTACCTCATTCAGGGATGGTCGACGCCATTCTTTGGCGCGGAGTTTACAGCCGCATCCGCCGCTGTGAAGCCTGAAAACTGTGAAAGCCAACTGAAAGGTTAGCGAAAGGTTAGCCCGTT
Organism: Pseudomonas sp. SJZ077; assembly: GCF_007993905.1. Classification (NCBI taxonomy): domain Bacteria; kingdom Pseudomonadati; phylum Pseudomonadota; class Gammaproteobacteria; order Pseudomonadales; family Pseudomonadaceae; genus Pseudomonas; species Pseudomonas sp. SJZ077. Next base: position 238,758 of record NZ_VIUJ01000005.1, on the reverse strand, counting down.
AGAGTCGCCCCATGGATGGTTTCGACTGCAGGCCACCCGATCGTGCTTTGAAATGTAGCTCCCGAAAAACGCCTCGATGCGTTTTCGCCAATAAGAACAATAACGAGGTACTGCACCATGCTGGCCAGACAGCTTCAGGTTTGCCCGTCCCACCCGTTTTTTCAATCCCTCTCGTTCACGTTTGTCAGCGCTCCTACCGGCTGCACGACGCGAATCCGCCGCACCTGAAACATCCCCAAAAACAAAAACTCCCGTGGAGACAACAATGAATCGATCACTGCGCCGTTTCGCCCTCGCCGCCAGCTGCATGCTGTTCGCCGGCCAACTGATGGCCGAGCCAAAACGCCCTGAATGCATCGCCCCGGCCTCGCCAGGCGGCGGTTTCGACCTGACCTGCAAACTGGCGCAAAGCGCGCTGGTGAACGAAAAACTGCTGACCAAACCGATGCGCGTGACCTACATGCCCGGCGGTGTCGGCGCGGTGGCGTACAACGCGGTGGTTGCTCAGCGTCCGGCCGATGCCGGCACGCTGGTAGCGTGGTCCAGCGGTTCGCTGCTGAACCTGGCCCAGGGCAAGTTCGGTCGCTTCGATGAAACCCATGTTCGCTGGCTCGCCGCCGTCGGCACCAGCTATGGCGCCATCGCAGTAAAAAGCGATTCGCCTTACAAGACACTCGACGATCTCGTGCAAGCACTGAAGAAAGATCCAAGCAAAGTGGTGATCGGCTCCGGCGGCACCGTCGGCAGCCAGGACTGGATGCAAACCGCGCTGATTGCCAAGGCCGCCGGGATCAACCCGCGCGACCTGCGTTACGTCGCCCTTGAAGGCGGCGGTGAAATCGCCACCGCCCTGCTCGGCGGCCACATCCAGGTCGGCAGCACCGACATCTCCGACTCCATGCCGCACATCCTGAGCGGTGACATGCGCTTGCTCGCCGTATTCGCCGAGAAGCGCCTGGACGAGCCGGAAATGAAAGACATCCCGACCGCCAAGGAGCAAGGCTACGACATCGTCTGGCCAGTGGTTCGCGGTTTCTACCTCGGGCCAAAGGTCAGCGACGAAGACTACGCCTGGTGGAAAGCCGCCTTCGACAAACTGCTGGCGTCCGAAGACTTCTCCAAGCTGCGCGATCAACGTGAACTCTTCCCGTTCGCCATGACCGGCCCAGAGCTGGACACCTACGTGAAGAAGCAGGTCGCGGACTACAAAGTGCTGGCCAAAGAGTTCGGCCTGATCCAGTGATCGCCTCTGTCTAGCGGCTGCGGCCCCGATTTGCGGGGCCGTGGCACAGGAGTTTCCCATGCTCTTACAACGCATTTTTGCTTCGGTGCTGTTGCTGGCCTGTGTTGGCCTGGCACTGATGGCCTGGCCGTACCAGGCGGCTTTTTCCTACGAACCGGTGGGCCCTCGCGCGTTTCCGCTACTGATGCTCGGTTTGATGGGGCTCGGCCTGCTGTACATGGTGTTTCGGCCGACGCCGATCATCCACAGCGACGATGACCCAAAACTGGACCGCGAAACGCTGATCAAGATCGGCATCTGTGTGGTGCTGTTGCTGGTGTTCGCCGGCACCTTCGAACCCCTGGGTTTCATCGTCGCCAGCATCCTGATCGGCGTCCCCATGGCTCGCCTGTATGGCGGCCGCTGGCTACCGAGCGCGGTGATCATCAGCCTGATGGCCATCGGTCTTTACCTGCTGTTCGACAAGTTGATGGACGTGCCACTGCCTTTGGGCGTACTCGACGTTCTGGAGAACTGATATGGATACTCTTGGCTATTTGGGTCAGGGCTTCGGCGTCGCGCTGACCCCGTATAACCTGGTGACCGCACTCTGCGGCACCCTGATCGGTACCGTGGTCGGCCTGTTGCCCGGCCTGGGCCCGATCAATGGCGTGGCGTTGTTGATCCCGATCGCGTTCGCCCTGGGCCTGCCACCGGAGTCGGCTTTGATCCTGTTGGCGGCGGTTTACCTGGGCTGCGAATACGGCGGCCGGATCAGCTCGATCCTGCTGAACATTCCGGGCGAAGCGTCCACTGTCATGACCACCCTCGACGGTTATCCGATGGCCCGCAAAGGCATGGCCGGTGTGGCCCTGTCGTTGTCGGCATGGAGTTCGTTCATCGGTGCGTTCATCGCCACGTGCGGCATGGTGCTGTTCGCGCCGTTGCTGGCGAAATGGGCGATTGCCTTCGGTCCGGCAGAATATTTCGTGCTGATGGTGTTTGCGATTGTCTGTCTCGGCGGCATGGCCGGTGATCGTCCCCTGAAAACGTTCATTGCCGCGCTCATCGGTCTGTTTCTGTCGAGCGTCGGGATCGATGCCAACAGCGGCGTGTACCGTTTCACGGGAGACAACATCCATCTGACTGACGGCATTCAGTTCGTGGTGCTGGTGCTGGGCCTGTTCTCCATCAGCGAAATCCTCCTGCTGCTGGAGAAGACCCATCGCGGTCAGGAAGCGGTGAAAGCGACCGGCCGAATGATGTTCAACGTCAAGGAGGCTTCGGCGGTGTTCATGGTGAACATCCGTTGCGGCTTGCTGGGTTTCATCATGGGCGTGTTGCCGGGTGCGGGCGCGACCCTCGCCAGCGCCGTGGCCTACATGACCGAGAAGCGTATCGCCGGCGCCAAGGGCACCTTCGGCCAAGGTGACATGCGCGGCCTCGCCGCCCCGGAAACCGCCATCGGCGGTGCAGCCTGCGGTGCACTGGTGCCCATGCTGACCCTCGGCGTTCCAGGTTCGGGGACCACAGCAGTGATGATCGGCGCGCTGTCGCTGTACAACATCACGCCCGGCCCGCTGTTGTTCCAGCAACAACCTGACATCGTCTGGGGCCTGATCGCCTCGTTGTTCGTCGCCAACGTCATGCTGGTGATCCTCAATATCCCGATGATCCGCATCTTCACCCGCATCCTCGCCGTGCCGAACTGGGCGCTGGTGCCGGTGATCGCGATCATTACCGGGATCGGCGTCTACGCGGTGCACGCCACCACCTTCGACCTGTTCCTGATGATCGGCATCGGCATCTTCGGTTACATCCTGCGCAAGCTGGAATTCCCGTTGTCGCCCGTGCTGCTGGGCTTCATCCTCGGTGGCTTGATGGAGCAAAACCTGCGCCGTGCGCTGTCGATCTCCAACGGTGCGCTGGAGATCCTCTGGTCGAGCCCGATCACGTTCGGTTGCTGGGTCCTGACGGCGATCATGCTGTTGATGCCGATCCTGCGGATCTGGCGTAAACGTTCGGCTGCTCAACGCGCCATCGCCGATGTCTGATCGACCACCTTTCAACGCCTGGTGGGGTACGCCGCTGGTCGGCGCGCTGGGCGGTTACCTGGCCAGTCTGGTCGGCTGGCCGCTGCCGTGGATGGTTGGCTCGTTGCTGGCGATCATCCTGGTGCGCTGCCTGACACCCTGGCAATTGGCGGAAATCCCTGGTGGCCGCAAGTGCGGCCAATGGATCGTCGGGATCGGCATCGGCCTGCATTTCACCCCAGTGGTGATGGAGCAGGTGTTGAGTCACTTCGGCCTGATTTTCTTCGGTGCGTTGATCACCAGCCTGTCCGCCGTGGTCGGGGTCTGGTTGATGCGGCGCACCGGGGAGGATCGCGCTACCGCCTTCTTTTCCAGCATGCCAGGTGGCTCCGGGGAGATGGTCAACCTCGGCGCGCGTAATGGCGCGGTGCTGAGTCGAGTCGCGGCTGGGCAAAGTCTGCGAGTGCTGGTCGTCGTGCTTTGCGTGCCGGCAGCCTTCAAGTATTTGCTGGGCAGCGGCACACCGATTTTTCATCCCTCCGCCGTCAATTGGTGGTGGCTGGCGCTTCTCTTCCCGGCGGGCGCCTTGGCGGCCTGGCTCTGGGAACGTCTTCGTCAACCCAATCCGTGGCTGTTCGGGCCGTTGCTGGTCAGTGCAACGGTGAGCATCGGTTGGGATTTGCACATCGGCTTGCCCCATGGCGGGAGCCAGATCGGCCAATGGCTGATTGGCAGCGGCCTGGGTTGTCATTTCAATCGGCAGTTTTTCCGCCGGGCGCCCTCTTTTATGGGACGGACCTTGGTCGGCACGATTTTGACCATGCTGATCGCTACGGCGGCGGCACTGGGCTTGAGTGCGCTGACGCATCTGGATCTGCGTTCGCTGACGCTGGGCATGATGCCTGGCGGCATTGCGGAGATGAGCCTGACGGCGGAGACCTTGCAACTGTCCGTCCCGCTGGTGACGGCGATGCAGGTGATGCGGTTGTTGTTTGTGTTGTTTCTGGCGGAGCCGTTGTTCAGGTATTGGAATCGCGAGCCTGAGTCAGACTGAGGACCGAGTCGCCTTCTTCGCGGGCAAGCCTCGCTCCTACAGATTCGTGCAGGACCTGTAGGAGCGAGGGTTGCCCGCGAAGCTTTTTTAGACTGGCGGCAACCGCCACTCAATCGGCGTTTCGCCATTCTGTTCAAGAAACTTGTTGGTCCGGCTGAAATGCCCGCACCCCAGAAAACCGCGATAAGCGGACAGCGGTGACGGGTGCACCGACGTCAGCACCAGGTGCTTGGTGGCATCGATGAGTTTCTGTTTGCTCTGGGCATGCGCGCCCCACAGCATGAACACCAGATGTGGTTGCTGTTGACTGACCACTTCAATAATTCGATCCGTGAAAAACTGCCAGCCCTTGTCCTTGTGCGCATTGGCGTTGGCGCGCTCGACCGTCATGGTGGTGTTGAGCATCAACACGCCTTGATCAGCCCAGCTCTGCAGATAGCCGTGGTTGGGGATGTCGATGTTCAGGTCGCGTTTCAACTCTTTATAGATGTTTACCAGCGACGGTGGCGCCGGCACACCCGGTTGCACCGAGAAGCACAGCCCGTGGGCCTGTCCCGGGCCGTGATACGGGTCCTGACCGAGGATGACGACCTTGACCTTGTCCAGCGGCGTGGAGTTAAGGGCGTTGAAAATCATTGGGCCCGGAGGATAAATCTCCTTGCCCGCCGCGCGCTCCTGCTGCAGGAAATTACGCAACTCTGCCATGTAGGGCTGGTCGAATTCGGCACGTAGTGCCTCCTTCCAGCCCGGTTCGAGTTTGATACGGTCATCAGCAGTCATGGTTACATCCGGCAAAAACAATGGGGCGAACCCTAGGAAAGCCCACCACACTTGTCAATTGATCTGACGCAGATCCGGCACTTTCCTGTACAGCGATCATACTGAACGCTCAATTTCACTATCGAGGTCACGATGAATCTGCACTTCGAAGAACTCACCGGCACCGACGGTGCGCGCATTGGCATCGCCAGCCTCGATGCCGAAAAGTCGCTCAACGCCCTCTCCTTGCCGATGATCAATGCCCTGCGCGATCAGATGGACGCGTGGGCCAAGGATCCGCAAATCGTCTGCGTTCTGCTGCGCGGTAACGGCGCCAAGGCTTTTTGCGCCGGCGGCGAAGTGCGCAGTCTGGTCGAAGCCTGCCGCGCTCACCCCGGTGAAGTGCCGCCGTTGGCCGCGCACTTCTTTGCTGCGGAATATCGCCTGGACTTCAATCTGCATACCTACCCCAAACCGCTGATCTGCTGGGGCCATGGTTATGTGCTGGGCGGTGGCATGGGGTTGCTGCAAGGCGCAAGCATCCGGATTGTCACGCCGAGCAGCCGCCTGGCGATGCCGGAGATCAGTATCGGTCTGTATCCGGACGTTGGCGCCAGTTGGTTTCTGTCACGCCTGCCCGGCAAGCTCGGGCTGTTTCTGGGGCTGACCGGCGCTCACATGAACGGTCGTGATGCGATCGACCTGGGCCTGGCTGACCGTTTCCTGCTCGATGAACAGCAAGAAGAGCTGATCGAAGGCTTGCTGCAATTGAATTGGCAGGAACAGACGCCAATGCAGCTCAATAGTCTGCTCAAGGCCTTGCAGCAGGAAGCCGTCGCGCAAATGCCCGCCGCGCAGTGGCTGCCTCGACGCCAGCAAATCGATGAACTGCTGGATGTCAGCGATGTGCGCTGCGCCTGGAAAGCCATCAGCGCTCTGCGCGACCATTCGGATCTGCTATTAAGTCGAGCGGCGAAGACCATGACCGAAGGTTCGCCCCTGACCGCTCATCTGGTGTGGGAACAGATCGCCCGCGCCCGGCACATGTCATTGGCGCAGGTCTTTCAGATGGAATACACGATAAGCCTCAACTGCTGCCGTCATCCGGAGTTCAGCGAGGGGGTTCGGGCGCGATTGATTGATAAGGACCAGAAGCCGCACTGGCACTGGCCTGACATCAATAACGTGCCGGATGCGGTGGTAGAGGCGCACTTTCATAAAGTCTGGGAAGGTCGGCATCCGCTGGCCGATCTGTCGGAATACTAAAAAATGTGGGAGCGAGCCTGCTCGCGAAGGGGGCGTGTCAGTCGACATTGATGTCGCCTGACCTACCACCTTCGCGAGCAGGCTCGCTCCCACAGGTATCGCGTTTAATTGATGAGGTTAACGACGGCCACCCCGGCCGTCGTGATCGCCGCGACCGTTATGGTCGCCTCGTCCGCCGTGATTGTTGCGTCCGCCATGGCCACGGTTATCGTTGCTCCAACCGCCGCGGTTACGGCCGTCCCAACCATGGGCCCGGTAGTCGCCCCGTTGCGACTGGTAATAACGAGGGGCCGGTTGATAAACCCGCGGCTGGTGGTAATACCGCGGCGTTGGCTGGTAATACCGCGCCGGTGGCGCGTAGTAGCGGCGCGGCTGCGTGTAGTAACCGCCGCCACCTGAATAGTAAGGTCCGCCACCGGAATAATAGGTGGGCGCTGGCGAGGTATAGACATCGGAACGGTAGTAGCTGCCTCCTCCATCGGAATAGGGCACGCACGCACCAAGAGACAATCCCAATACTGCAATCAGAAGAATTCGGTGGAGCTGTTTTCGACAGAGCATGGCGGCCTCCTGGACCGCGAGTGAGCCATACCAGCGACGCTGGCAGGCGACAGTCAATTATTCGGTGACTGTCGAAAGATCAGACATCGCTTTCCAAATCTGGTGCGTTCCTGAAACAGATTGAAACAAGTAGCCGATGAAAGGTTTTTCATCTATTCACCCGCTGATTAATGGTGGCCACCGCGGTATCCACCGCCGTAATGACGTGGCCCGTGCCCGCCCCAATAGTAGTAGCGATAGCCCCCATAGAAGCGCGGGCCGTAGTAATAACGTGGGCCGTAATAATAGGAATAGGGAGAATAGCCGGGGTAGTAATAAGGCGCGGAATACACATCGTAACCACCGGCGTAGTAATAGCAGCCGGATAGCCCAAGACCGAGAACCATACCGAACAACAGTCGACGAAACATGGCGGCCTCCTGAAAGACCCACAGCCGCAACAGGCCGGCTGACATCCATTTGACTGGCAATGCCGGGGCGAGTGCCGAAGGGTGCGGACCTTCAGATCAGCGGCCACGACGTCCCATAGCGGTGCACCTGCGCACCATCACAAGGCAGCACCGCCTCGCCTGCCCCACGCGCTCATCGCGCAATCCCCTACCCTAGAGCCCTCAAGCCAACTTGGCACGGCTCTCGCTTTAGCAAACCCGTGCAGGAGTCATCACAAGGTTCGCGGCACCACAATTTGCAATGGCTGACTAGGGTTCCGGCTCGCTAAGGCGAGTGGCTGGTCCGAGAGTTGGCGACCTCCAGTTGAGGTTACACGGCGGGACAAAAGCCCGGGAGACAAGCCACCGTTCGCGGTGCTGCGTTGACTCCTGCCCGCCCTTGATCAACTGGAGAACCACCCATGCTCAAGCTTCGTTTACCCGCCCTGCTCGCCGCTGCCTTCGCAGCCCTCGTGAGCCTCCCGTCCCACGCCGCTCAAAAAGACCACTTCAGCGTCTGCTGGACCATCTACGCCGGCTGGATGCCCTGGGAATACGCCGGCAGCCAAGGCATCGTCGACAAATGGGCGAAGAAGTACGGCATCAAAATCGATGTGGTGCAGCTCAATGACTACGTTGAATCCATCAACCAGTACACCGCCGGCCAGTTCGACGGTTGCACCATGACCAACATGGACGCGCTGACCATTCCGGCGGCCGGTGGCGTCGACAGCACCGCGCTGATCGTCAGCGACTTCTCCAACGGCAACGATGGCATCGTGCTCAAAGGCGACGGCAAGAAGGTCGCCGACCTCAAGGGCATGGACGTCAATCTGGTCGAACTGTCGGTGTCGCACTACCTGCTGGCCCGAGCGCTGGATTCGGTCGACCTCACCGAGAAAGACCTGAAAGTGGTCAACACCTCGGACGCCGATATCTCGGCCGCTTTCAACACCGATCAGGTCAACGCCGTCACCACCTGGAACCCGATGCTGTCGGACATCAAGGCCAAGCCCGGGGTGACCGAAGTCTTCAACTCCAGCCAGATCCCCGGCGAAATCATGGACATGATGGTGGTCAACAGCGCCACCCTCAAAGACAACCCGGCCCTGGGCAAAGCCCTGACTGGCGCCTGGTTCGAAGTGGTCGCGTTGATGAACGCAAAAAACGCCGCCAGCAAGGTCGCACTCGAACACATGGCCAAAGCTTCGGGCACCGACCTGGCCGGTTTCCAGTCGCAACTCGACACCACCAAATTGTTCGCCACGCCCAAGGAAGCCCTGGACTTCTCCACCAGCAAGCAATTGCCGGAAACCATGCGCAAGGTCGCCGAGTTTTCGTTCCAGCACGGCTTGCTGGGTGAAGGCGCCAAAGACACCAGCGCCATCGGCATGGCCTTCGCCAATGGCGTGACCAGCGGCGACAAGACCAACCTCAAGCTGCGCTTCGACCCGACCTACGTGCAGATGGCCGCTGACGCCAAGCTGTAAACCGGAGGACTGGCCATGCGCCTGATCAATCGCCACCCGGATCGCCCGAGTCGTCTGCTATTGGTGATCCTGCCGTTCGCCCTGGTGCTGTTCGCCTACTTCATGGGCTCGGCCGAGCGGCTGACGGATAACCCCAATGACAAGCTATTGCCGAGCGCCGTGCAGATGACCGACGCGGTGAAACGCCTGGCGTTCACTGCCGACACCCGCACCGGTGAATACCTGTTGTGGCAAGACACCGCATCCAGCCTGCGCCGCCTGGCCATCGGCCTCGGCATCAGTGCGCTGGCCGGGCTGTGCCTGGGCATCGCCGCCGGAACGTTGCCGCTGTTCGGCGCGCCGTTGTCGCCGTTGCTGACGGTGTTGTCGATGGTGCCGCCACTGGCAATCCTGCCGATTCTGTTCATCGTCTTCGGGCTGGGGGAATTGTCGAAAGTGATGCTGATCGTGATCGGCATCACCCCGTGCCTGGCCCGTGATCTGGAACAGCGCGCCCGGGAAATTCCGGTCGAGTTGCTGATCAAGGCCCAGACCCTCGGCGCGTCGACCTGGACATTGATGCTGCGCGTGGTGCTGCCGCAACTGTTGCCGCGTCTGCTGATCTCGCTGCGTTTGATGCTCGGCTCGGCGTGGCTTTTCCTGATCGCCGCCGAAGCCATCGCCTCCACCGACGGCCTCGGCTATCGGATTTTTCTGGTGCGCCGCTACCTGGCGATGGACGTGATTCTGCCTTACGTGGTGTGGATCACCCTGCTCGCCTGGTTGATGGATTGGGGCCTCAAACGCCTGACCCAACGCGCGTTCCCTTGGTATGAAGGAGCCCGCGCATGAGCTTCATCACGGTAAAAAACGTCTGGCAGCAATACGCCGATCAAGTCGTGCTCGAAGGCCTGAACCTGAACGTCAACGAAGGTGAATTCTGCACCTTGGTCGGCGCGTCGGGTTGCGGCAAGTCGACCTTCCTGCGCCTGTTACTCGGCCAGGAACGCGCCAGTCGCGGCGAGATTCTGCTGGACGGTCAGGCGCTGGCTGGCGAACCGGATTCCAGCCGTGGCGTGGTGTTCCAGCGTTACTCGGTGTTCCCGCACCTGACCGTGCTCGATAACGTCGCCCTCGGCCTCGAACTGCCGCGCTCGCCCTTGCTCGGGCGCTTGTTCGGCAGTGCAAAAAAAGACGCCCGCGAACAGGCCTCAGCGCTGCTGCACAAGGTCGGCCTCGGCCATTCGCTGGACAAGTACCCGGCGCAGCTGTCCGGCGGCATGCAACAACGGCTGGCCATCGCCCAGGCGCTGATCATGAAACCCCGCGTGTTGCTGCTCGACGAACCGTTCGGCGCGCTCGATCCGGGCATCCGCAAAGACATGCACGCCTTGCTGCTGGAGCTGTGGCGCGAGACGCAACTGACGGTGTTCATGGTCACCCATGACCTGTCCGAAGGTTTCAGCCTCGGCACTCGTTTACTGGTGTTCGACAAGGTCCGCGTCGACCCGCACGCCCCCGGTGCCTATGGCGCGCGCATCACTTACGACATCCCTTTGAACAGCGACCGCCGCGTCAACCGCGCCGCCGTCGATGCCTTGCCGGCTGCGCTGGCGGGCACGCTTCGTATCGCTTAGAGGAATTTTGAAATGACTGATTCGACCCAGCTGTTCCCGCCCTTCGCCGAAGAAATGCTCCCTGGCGGCGGCCATCGTTCGTTCGTGTTGAAACGCGGCCAGTTGCTGCGCCTGACCGACCTGCGTGGCGGCGCCAACGTCAGCCTGACGCTGCTCAATGCCAATGAAAAAACCGAACGCCTGAACCTGCCCGACAGCCTCAAATGCCAACACACCGCCAAGCTCACCCGCGGCCATTGCCTCTACTCGGACATGGGCCGCGTGCTCGCCGCGATCACCGCCGACACCTGTGGCTGGAGCGACAGCCTCGGCGGCGTGCTCTGCGCTGAAGAAGTCGCGGAAAAATACGGCGCCGGCCGTTATCAGGAACTGCGCAACGGCTTTTTCCGCAACGGCGCCGACAACCTGTTGGTGGAACTGGGCAAGTGGGGATTGGGCCTGTCGGATCTGTTGATGACCCTCAACCTGTTCAGCCGCGTCAACGTCGATGAAGCCGGACGTTTCCACTTTGTCGAAGGCAACTCGAAGGCCGGCGATTACATCGAGTTGTACGCGCCGATGGACACCTTGGTGGTGCTCACCGCGTTGCAGCATCCGACGGACCCATCGCCGGACTACGCCCCCAAACCCCTGAAGCTCAGCTGGATGAACGCCGACGCCAGCGTCGCCGAACATTGCCGCACCTCGCGCCCGGAAAACGAGCGCGGCTTCATCAACACCGACCGTTTGTTCGCCTGAGGATCGCTGCCATGTCACTTGCAATCGCTACCGCTCAACAGTCGCCTGAAACTGCGGTCTACCGCGCCACCATCCCGGCCGGCGAACCGTGGCTGATGGAGGTCAAGGCCGGCCAGACCCTGCGCATCCTCGACCTGGAAGGTAACCAGGCCGTCGACACCTTGTTCTACAGCGTGGCCAATCCGAAGGAACGCTATGACGTGCAGCGCACGTTGCGCCGGCAGAACAGCGTCTACCTGAGTACCGGCAGCGTGCTTTATTCCAACCTCGGCAAGCCGATGCTGACCATCGTCGCCGACACCTGCGGGCGTCACGACACCCTCGGCGGCGCCTGCGCGCAAGAGAGCAACACCGTGCGTTACGCCTTGGAGAAACGCTACATGCACAGTTGCCGCGACAACTACCTGCGCGCCTGCGTGCATGACGGGCGACTGGGCAAAGGCGACATCGGACCGAACATCAACTTCTTCATGAACGTGCCGGTCACCGCCGACGGCGGGCTGACCTTTGAAGACGGCATCTCGGCACCGGGCAAATACGTCGACCTGCGCGCCGAAATGGACGTGATCGTACTGATCTCCAACTGCCCGCAACTGAACAATCCGTGCAACGCCTACAACCCCACTCCTGCGGAGCTTTTGGTATGGAACTGAAATTCGCGCGGTTGCGGCGGTGGTTGTTCACCCTGTGCCAGGCCCGTTCCGGGCAGTGCCTCAAAAAGTAAGAACACCTCAATCCAAATGTGGGAGCGAGCCTGCTCGCGATGGCGTCAGCACATTCAACATCGATGTTGACTGACACACCGCTATCGCGAGCAGGCTCGCTCCCACAGGGGTTCAGTGGTGTTTTCAAGGTTAGTGATTCTGCCGTCGGGGACGACCCTGGCGCTCATCGAAAAACTGCGGGACGGCCCGCATCCCCTCCGGGGTCTATGCCATGTTCGAAAAAGTCCTGATTGCCAACCGTGGCGCCATTGCCTGCCGCATCCTGCGCACCCTGCGTGACGTGCAGGTCAAGGGCGTTGCCGTTTACTCCGAAGCGGATGCCGCGAGCCTGCACATCCTGCAGGCCGATGAAGCCCACAGCCTCGGGGAAGGCGCCGCCGCCGGCACCTATCTGGCCGTCGATAAAATTCTCGCCATCGCCAAAGCCTCGGGCGCCACGGCGATCCACCCCGGCTACGGTTTTCTCTCGGAAAACGCTGCGTTTGCTGAAGCGTGCGAAGCCGCCGACATCGCTTTCATCGGCCCGGCGCCGGAGCAACTGCGCGTGTTCGGCCTCAAGCACACCGCGCGCGCCCTGGCCAAGCAACACGGCGTGCCGATGCTCGAAGGCACCGAACTGCTCGACAGCCTCGACGCGGCGCTGATTGCCGGCGACCAGGTCGGCTACCCGGTGATGCTCAAAAGCACGGCGGGCGGTGGCGGCATCGGCATGCGCGTGTGCCGCAGCGCGGCCGAGTTGAGTGAATCCTTCGAAGCGGTCAAACGCCTCGGCCAGAACAATTTCAGCGACGCCGGCGTGTTCATCGAGAAGTACATCCAGCGCGCCCGCCACCTGGAAGTCCAGGTGTTCGGCGACGGTCGCGGCGACGTGATTGCCCTCGGCGTGCGCGACTGCTCGGTGCAGCGCCGCAATCAAAAAGTCCTCGAAGAGACTCCCGCGCCGAACTTACCCGAAGGCATGGCTGAAGAACTCTGCGCGGCGGCGATCAAACTGGCGAAAGCGGTGAATTACCGCAGCGCCGGCACCGTGGAATTTGTCTTCGACAGCGAAGATCAGCGCTTCTACTTCTTGGAAGTGAACACTCGTTTGCAGGTGGAGCACGGCGTCACCGAGCAAGTGTGGGGCGTGGACCTGGTGCGCTGGATGGTGGAACTGGCAGCCGGTGATTTGCCGCCATTGAGCGACTTGAGCCGAGGCTTGAAAGCCGACGGTCATGCGATTCAGGCGCGGCTGTATGCCGAAGATCCGGGCCGTGATTTCCAGCCGAGCCCAGGTTTGCTGACCGCCGTGAACTTCCCTGCTGCCGACGGCAAACAGCTGCGCATCGACACCTGGGTCGAAGCCGGTTGCGAGATCCCGCCGTACTTCGACCCGATGATCGCCAAGGTCATCTGCTGGGCGCCGACCCGTGAAGAGGCCGCTGCGGATCTGCATCAGGCGCTGGGTGACAGCCTGCTGTACGGCGTGGAAACCAACCGCGATTACCTGCGGCAAATTCTGCTCGATGCGCCGTTCGCCAGCGGCCAGCCGTGGACCCGTTGCCTGGAAGGCCTGGTGTATCAGGCCAACACCTTTGAAGTGCTCAGCGCAGGGACTCAGACCAGCGTTCAGGACTATCCCGGCCGTCTCGGTTATTGGGCGGTAGGTGTACCGCCGTCGGGGCCGATGGACAGTCGCGCGTTGCGTCTGGGCAATCTTCTGCTGGGTAATGACGAAGGCGCCGCGGCGCTGGAAATCACCATGAGCGGGCCGTTGCTGCGCTTCAACTGCGAGGCCGTGGTGGCGGTGACCGGGGCCGTCATCCCGCTGACGTTGAACGGTGAAACCGTCGCGATGAACACGGCGTTGCTGATTCCAGCGGGCGCTACGCTGAGCCTCGGCACGATTGCCGGGGCCGGAGCTCGCAGCTATCTGAGCCTCCGCGGTGGCCTGCAAGTGCCGGATTATCTGGGCAGCAAAAGCACCTTCACCCTCGGACAGTTTGGTGGACATGGTGGTCGTGCGTTGCGGGCGGGCGATGTGTTGCATGTGCCTGCCTTGATCGACAGCCGCGTCGGTCAACAACTGGACCACGTCACCGAGTTACCTGCCGTGCGGCAGATCCGGGTGATCTATGGCCCTCACGGTGCCCCGGAATATTTCACTGAGCACTACATCGGCACCTTTTTCGCGACCCAGTGGGAAGTGCACTTCAACTCCAGCCGCACCGGCGTGCGATTGATCGGGCCGAAGCCTGAATGGGTTCGGCCCGATGGGGGTGAAGCGGGGCTGCATCCATCGAACATCCATGACAATCCATATGCCATTGGTGCGGTGGATTTCACCGGGGACATGCCGGTGATTTTGGGGCCGGATGGTCCGAGCCTGGGCGGGTTTGTCTGCCCGGTGACGGTGATTGAGGCGGACCTTTGGCAGCTTGGGCAACTCAAGGCTGGCGACAAGATTCAGTTCCACCCCGTCGATCTCAAAACCGCCCGCAACCTGGCCCTGAAATGGAATACCCCCTGCAGGAGTGAGCCTGCTCGCGATGGCGGCGGTACAGCCAACGTTGATGTGACTGACACACCGCTATCGCGAGCAGGCTCACTCCTACAAGGGATTGTGTCGCCTGTTGTTTTGGAGTTGGGTCAGGGGGATACGCGGTTGGTTGCGAGGTTGTCGGGGGATACGCACCTTCTCCTTGAAATCGGCGCACCTGAACTTGACCTGGTCCTGCGCTTCCGCGCCCACGCCCTCATGCAAGCCCTGGAAAGCAAAACCCTGCACGGTGTCATCGACCTCACACCGGGCATTCGTTCGCTGCAAATCCACTACCAACCCGAACAACTGCCGCTGGCCGACCTGCTCGGCATTGTCGCCGGTGAATGGGACGCCGTGTGCGCCGCCCGGGACCTGCAAGTGCCGTCGCGCATCGTGCATTTGCCGCTGTCCTGGGACGACCCGGCCTGTCAGTTGGCGATCGAAAAATACATGACCACCGTGCGCAAAGACGCCCCGTGGTGCCCAAGCAATCTGGAGTTCATCCGTCGCATCAACGACCTGCCGAACCTCGACGAAGTGCAGCGCACGGTGTTCGACGCCAGCTATCTGGTGATGGGCCTGGGCGACGTTTACCTCGGCGCACCGGTCGCCACCCCGCTCGACCCGCGCCATCGCCTGGTCACCACCAAATACAACCCCGCGCGCACCTGGACGGCGGAAAACTCGGTGGGCATCGGTGGCGCCTACATGTGCGTTTACGGCATGGAAGGCCCCGGCGGTTATCAGTTTGTCGGTCGCACGTTGCAGATGTGGAACCGTTATCGCGAAGTCGCCGCGTTCGACGGCAAACCGTGGCTGCTACGCTTTTTCGATCAGATCCGCTTCTACCCGGTGAGCGCCGAGGAACTGCTGCGCATCCGTCGGGACTTCCCGCTCGGGCGCTTCGATTTGAACATCGAACACAGTCAGTTGAACCTCGCGGATTACCAGGCCTTCCTGACGAAAGAGGCCGATACCATCGCGGCGTTTCGCGATCAGCAAAAAGGCGCGTTCAACGCCGAACGCGAGCGCTGGATCGCCAGTGGCCAGGCGCATTTCGACAGCGAGGAACCAGCCCCCGAAGCCACCGAAGACGCACCACTCGCCAGCAACGAAATGAGCGTCGACAGCCACATCGCCGGCAACCTCTGGCAGGTTCAGGTCCAGACCGGAAGCCGGGTTGTCGCCGGTGATGTGCTGGTGATTCTGGAGTCGATGAAGATGGAAATTCCGCTGCTCGCGCCCATGGCCGGCGTGGTGCGCGAGGTCCGCGTGCAACCGGGTTCGGCGGTGCGCGCCGGACAGCGCGTCGTGGTGCTGGAACTCGACTGAACCCATTTTGAAAAGGAATGACGCCATGAATATCAATCTGCAACTCGACGCCCTGCGTAGCGCTTATCGCGTCGGCAACATCACGCCCCGCCAATTGCTGCTGGGCCTGCGTGACAAAGCCGCAGCGCTGAACCCGGATTATCACCTGTTCATCCACTTGCTCAGTGTCGAGGAACTGGAACCGTACCTCGCCGCGCTCGACGGTGGCGACCTCGACAGCCTGCCGCTGTACGGCGTGCCCTTTGCGATCAAGGACAACATCGACCTGGCGGGCATTCCCACCACCGCCGCGTGCCCGGCGTTTGCCTATGTGCCGGAACGCTCGGCGACCATCGTCGAGCAGTTGCTGGCGCTGGGCGCGATTCCGCTGGGCAAGACCAACCTTGATCAGTTCGCAACCGGGTTGAACGGCAGTCGCTCGCCGTATGGCGCGTGCCCGAACAGCGTGCTGCCGGAGTATCCGTCGGGCGGATCCAGCGCCGGCTCGTCGCTGGCGGTGGCGCTGGGCGTGGCGAGTTTTTCGTTGGGTACGGACACGGCAGGATCGGGACGTGTGCCGGCGGCGTTGAATAATCTGGTGGGATTGAAAGCCACCAAAGGGCTTATCTCCACGGCGGGTGTGGTGCCGGCCTGTCGCACGCTCGATTGCGTGACAACGTTCACCGCAACGGCTCGGGAGGCCAGCCAGTTGCTGGCGCTGACCGCGCACCTCGATCCGCGAGATGAATACAGCCGCAGCAACCCGCTGTGGAATGACGGGTCGGCGTTCGGTACGCCGCGTCCGTTCCGTTTCGGCGTCCCGCGTGCGCAGGACCTGGAATTCTTCGGCTGCCCTGAAGGCCCGTTGTTGTTCGGTGATGCCATCGATCGGCTCAAGGCACTGGGCGGTACAGCTGTGGAACTGGATCTGTCGCCTTTCCTCGAAGCGGCGCGTTTGCTCTATGAAGGCCCGTGGGTGGCCGAGCGTTACAGCGTGGCCGGCGAGTTGATGGAGCAGAATCCCGAAGCCGTTTTGCCGGTGATTCGCGCGGTGCTGGCCAAGGCGCCGGCGGTGACGGGCGTGCAGACGTTCCGCGCCCAATATCGGCTGCAAGCCTTGAAGGCGTTGTGCGACAAGGCGCTGGAAAATCTTGATTGTGTCGTCACGCCCACCATCGGCCGCCCTGTCACATCGGCGGAACTGGACGCCGAACCGGTCCTGCGCAATTCGGAACTGGGTTACTACACCAACTTCATGAACCTGCTCGATTACGCGGCCGTCGCCGTGCCCAGCGGCTTCATGGGCAATGGTTTGCCCTGGGGTGTGACCGTGTTTGGCCGGGCATTTACCGATCAGTATTTGTTGGGGGTGGCGGATTCCCTGCAGCGCCGCTCGGCTGAGCCTGCACCGACGACTGTCGCTCGCCATGATCGCGCACGACTGGTGGTCTGTGGCGCGCATCTGGATGGGTTGGCGTTGAACTGGCAACTGAAGCGACGCGGGGCTCGGTTGGTTGAGACGACTTACAGTTCGCCGGATTATCAGCTGTATGCGTTGGCCGGCGGTCCGCCGTTTCGTCCGGGGATGGTGCGGGTGAAGGATGGCGGCGTGGCGATTGCGGTGGAGGTTTGGGAATTGCCGAGCAGTGAACTGGGCTCTTTTCTGACGGGGATTCCTGCGCCGCTGGGGTTGGGCAAGGTGCAACTGGCGGACGGGCGTTGGGAGAGCGGGTTTATCTGTGAAGCGTATGGGTTGGAGGGGGCCGCCAATATCAGCCATTTAGGCGGATGGCGTGCTTACCTCGCCAAATGATCGTTCCCACGCTCTGCGTGGGAATGCTGGCCGGGACGTTCCGCGTCCCATCGCAGAGCGTCACAGGATGCATTCCCACGCGGAGCATGGGAATGATCAAGCTCCCGCAGGAGGCGTGTGTGGACAATCATTCGCGCTGCACATAGAGCAGTTATTTTCCCCGCAGTGCCATTAGAATGCCTGCCATTGGGTCACTGCCGACGGAATCGCCATGCCGCTTCACTCGCCGCTGTATTCGCAACGTTCGTTGGTCCTGACGCTCATCGCGTTGTTGGGCGCAGGCTTTCTCGCGACCTCTTTCCTCAGTTACTACGCCTCGCGAGCGTCCATCCGTGACAGCATCGTCAACACCGAGCTGCCGCTGACCTCGGACACGGTCTACTCGGAAATCCAGAAAGACCTTGTCAGACCGATCCTGATTTCCTCGATGATGTCCCGCGACACCTTCATGCGTGACTGGGTGGTCAACGGCGAGCAAGACGCCGAGAAAATGACTCGCTACCTCAACGAGGTCATGACCCACTACGGCGCCTACACGGCATTTTTTGTCTCCAACACCAGCCTCACCTACTACCACGCCAAAGGCGTGCTCAAACAGGTCAAGTCCACGGAACCTCGCGATGCCTGGTATTTCCGTGTCCGCGACATGGCCGATCCCTATGAGATCAATGTCGACCCGGACCTCGCCAACAAAGACAACCTGACCTTCTTCATCAACTACAAGGTCTATGACTACAACAACCGTTTCATCGGCGCTGCCGGCGTTGGTCTGACGGTCGATGCGGTGATCAAGCTGATCGACAAATACCAACAGCGTTACCAGCGCAGCGTGTATTTCGTCGACAACTTCGGCCGCCTGGTGCTGACGGGCGCCGAGGGTGGCCCGCAAGGCGCGCACATCGGCCAGAAGCTCGGCGACCTCGATTACATGAAGGACCTGGTCAGCCAGCTGCCAAAACCCCACAGCGGCAGCTACGAATATTCCGTCCAGGGCCAGGGCCATTTCCTCAACGTGCGGTTCATTCCTGAGCTGAACTGGTATCTGTTTGTCGACAAGCGCGAGGACGGCGCCCTCAGTGAAATTCGCCAGTCGCTGTACCTCAATCTGCTGATTTGTCTGCTTGTCACGCTGATCGTGCTGTTGCTGCTCAACCGCGTGATCAAGCGCTACCAAGGCAAGATCCAGGCACAAGCAACGCTCGACAGCCTGACCGAACTGCCGAATCGTCGTGGCTTCGACCTTCTGGCGGCGCAGGCCATGCTCGAAGCCCGGCGCGAGCCCAAGCCGCTGACCGCGATGTTGCTGGACCTGGATCATTTCAAGGTTTTGAACGACACCTACGGCCACCTGGCCGGCGATCAGGTGCTGATCGGCTTCGCGCGGGATCTGGAGAGTTGCCTGCGGCACTCCGACATCGTCTGCCGCTGGGGAGGTGAAGAGTTCATCGTGCTGCTCAAGGACACCGACGGTGAGACCGGTCTGATGATCGCCGAGAAAATTCGTCAACATGTCGAACAACAGCGTTATGCCTACGACGGCAAGGAACTGCAGCTGACCGTCAGCATCGGCCTCACCACCTTGCAAGTCGATGAAACCTTGCACACCCTGCTCTCCCGGGCCGATCATGCGATGTACCGGGCCAAACAGGCCGGCCGTAACCGAACCTGCGTGGAATTGCCTCACTCCAGCTATGAATAGTCCTGCATGAACAAGCCAGACCAATGCCCCGCCTGCGGCGCCGCCAACGCCTGCACCCTGGCCGACCCGCGCACCGTCGATCAGGCGTGCTGGTGCTTTGGCGTCAGTATCGACCCCGCTGTGCTTGAAGCGCTGCCAGCCGAACTGCGCGACAAATCCTGCCTGTGCCCGCGCTGCGCCGAGGTCGAGGCGCAGTTGTAAGCAGCCGCCCGGCCGATCACGTAAGATACGCGGCCCCTTTCCAACCGATCCCCAGCCATGCGCGTTGACCGTTTCCTCAGCAACCTGCCGCGCTTCAACCGTAAGCAGGTACGCCTGTTGCTGGTGGAAAAGCGCGTTCAGGTTGACGGAAAAATCGTCAGCGACCCGCATGCCGAAGTGCTCGAGTTCAGCCGTGTCGAGGTCGACGGGGAAGTCCTGCAAGTCGGCAAGCCCGCACGCTACTTCATGCTGCACAAACCGCCCGGCTGCGTCAGCGCCACCCGCGACCCGGAGCATCCGACCGTACTCGACCTGATCCATGAGCCGGACAGCGATGACCTGCACATCGCCGGTCGCCTGGATTTCAACACCACCGGCCTGATGCTGATCACCAACGACGGCAGCTGGTCGCGGCGCCTGACTCAGCCGCAGACCAAACTGCCGAAGGTCTATTACGTCGAGACCGAGCAGGAGATTGGCCCGCAATACGCATTGAAATTTGCCGAGGGTCTGTACTTCGCGTTCGAAGACCTCACCACGCAACCGGCCGAGCTGATCGTACTCGGGCCGAAAGCGGCGCGACTGAGCATCGTCGAGGGCCGGTACCATCAGGTGAAGCGGATGTTCGGCCACTTCGACAACAAAGTGCTGCGCCTGCACCGCGAAAGCATGGGCCCGCTGGTGCTCGATAATGCGCTGAAACCGGGCGAGTACCGAGCATTGCGCACCGAAGAGATCCATTTGATCTAAGCAGCCTACCGCTCAGCAGAAGTTGTCGAACAATTTACGAATGACACTTGCGCGATGACGTGACCCCTGCTTGAATCAGGACGTCGGCCGAAATGTGACCGACGAGTCACAACATACTTCTAAGAAACTTTTTGCCGGTTAGAGAACCCTCAGGTTCCGCCTCAGACCGGCAGACTGCCCGCCAATAACAATACCCGTCGACCGGACTGCACTGGATCGACATGGGCCTCCAAATTCAAGGCGTATGCCTACCTGTCACAAAGCTCGTGCAATCTCATTTGCGCGCATACCCGCTTGCTTGGAGTCTTATGACATGAGGCCAGAAATCGCTGTGCTGGATATACAGGGTCAGTATCGGGTTTACACGGAGTTCTATCGCGCAGACGCCGCAGAGAAGACCATAATTCTGGTCAACGGCTCGATGGCCACGACTGCGTCGTTTGCACAAACCGTGAAAAACCTTCACCCGCAGTTCAATGTGGTCTGCTACGACCAGCCCTACGCGGGCAAGTCAAAAGCCCACAACCTGCATGAGAAATTGCTGACCAAGGAAGTCGAAGGGCAGATCCTCCTGGAGCTGATCGACCACTTCGCCGCCGAACACGTGCTGTCGTTTTCCTGGGGTGGCGCCGCGACCCTGGTCGCCCTGGCCCAACAGCCACGGCGCATCGAAAAAGCCGTGATCAGCTCGTTCTCCCCGGAGATCAACGCGCACATGCTCGATTACCTTGAGCGCGGCATTGATTACCTCGGCAGTCGGGATGGGGATCGGGTCGGCAACCTGGTGAACAGCACCATCGGCAAACACCTGCCGACGTTGTTCAAGCGTTTCAACTATCGCCACGTCAGCTCGCTCGCCGAGCATGAATACGGGCAGATGCACTTCCACATCAGCGACCTGCTCCATAGCGACCGCCAGTGCTTTCTCAAAGCGGCAGAGAAAATCAACGTGCCAGTGCTGTTCATGAACGGCGAATGGGACGAATACACCGCCGCCGATGGCGCCCGGTTGTTCGCCAACCACGTGCAAAACGCCACCTTCAGCACCCTGCAGGCCACCGGCCACTTTCTCGACATGGAACACAAAGCCGCCTGCCGAGACAGCCGCGACGCACTGATGGGCTTCCTGAAACCGGCACAACACACCAGCCGACCGCGTTACCACTACGTCCAGGACCAACATGCATTGGCCATCTGAAACAGCGTCATCGCGAGCAAGCTTCGCCCTACAGTGTTGAACGCATTCCTGTAGGCGCGAGGCTTGCCCGCGAACGACCGTCACGTGGTCTGATGTCTTGTGTCACCTGCGCCAAAGCTATCCCGCGCAAAGAAAAACTTCATTTCCACGCGCACATCTGGTACAAAGTCAGCCGCTCTGAGCGGGTGTCGTATAATGGCATTACTCCAGCTTCCCAAGCTGATAACGAGGGTTCGATTCCCTTCACCCGCTCCAATCGAATTTTTGTCTCACGTTGTTTTTTGACGGGGGATGCAGGTAAAGAAAAAACCGGCCTTGATGGCCGGTTTTTTTGTGGGTGGAATTTGTGTTTCATCGCGAAAATTAACGTTTTCGCACAAAAATGATGTTTTGTTAGCGTTTTACTTACTCCGGTAACGGATTTGTCGGCAACCTTTGCCCAGGATAAACAGATCAACGCGGATACCTTGGAATGGACCTTAAGCTAATTCGCAACCAAGACGACCTGATCACTGCATTCGCTCGTGTGTAGCAGCTGTGGGAGCAGGCATTGGTTCGCCTGAAGGCGATGACCTGGAAACTCTGGCGTTGCTCATCGAAAAATACGAAGACGGGCATGACCCAATGCCGCCCTCTGATCCGATTGAGGCCCTTAAATTCCGTATGGATCAGCTAGGCCTGACTCGTTGAGAACAGGATTCAGTGATCCGCTGATTTTTCATCCTGAATGATCAATTAATGCCTGCGAATAGCTGTCGAGAACCCATTCGCTAGTGGCACGAAAGTCGCCAATTATCGAAAAGGCAAGGTCCTACACGACGGTGGGAATTGTCCGTAGACTTGCGCATTGCTGTCCATTTGCATCGAGGCCTATAGTCGAGCCGGCGCCAAAATGGCGCTTCGGGTTTGGCGACTCGATCCAATGAACAAAAGCTTCCGAGCAGTTTTCGGATCGCTTTAAAGCACTTAGCTGCCTGCTTTTTGGTGGCTGTGCGCGGGAGGCCTTCGGGTCTGCCGGGTTGTCCATTGTCCGGTTCGCCAACCTGCGCACAGCTGCCACCCTTTTCGTTTGGCGACGATTGAGTGGTAGACCTCTTAACCCAATGGAGCTCTACGCATGAACGAATACATGGCTTTAACCAGCAACGCCGACGACCTTCCCTCGCTCTACGTCAACACCACCCAACCGCTGCATTCACTGCTCAGCACCGCCAGTTACAGAATTCGGGCCGTGACGCAGCTGCTTGAAAACCTCGCGATGCGAGGCGACATCACGTCTGACGCGGTAATCCTCAGCGACTTTGCATTGCTCTGCTGCGTGCCCTTGCGCGACGGTTGCGATGTGCTGGACGTGATCGCTCGACGCATGGATGCGGAATAGTTCTGACGTTAGAGCGTGCGTCTTTCGAGGCGCCCTTTGCGTGTCATGACCGGCTGTCATTGGTCACCAAGAGATCGCACGAGCGCTCTATCACTGTGGCGAGGGAGCTTGCTCCCGCCGGGTCGCGAAGCGGCCCCCAAAAAGGGACTGCTGCGCAGTCCGACGGGAGCAAGCTCCCTCGCCACAGGTTCGGTGTCACGCTTAACTGCCTGGCATTGTTCTGGATCGCCGATTTGTCATTAAATCGAGCTTACAAATCCATAACGCTCAATCGGTTTCCCCTCCCCGCCCAACCCGCTAGCATCTCCCCTATCTTCAACCACCCTCTCCCCTGCGCGGCCATCGACGAACACGCGCCATCACTCTCCGAGGGAACCCAATCGGCCGCGCATCAGGTGCCGCCCGTGAACGATCTCAACAGAGCCTTCCAAACATGACTCAAAACATCTACGACGACCCGGAGTTTTTCCAGGGCTACAGCCAGATGGCGCGCTCCATCAGCGGTCTCGACGCAGCGCCCGAATGGCCTGCGCTCAAAGCAATGCTGCCGCCCATGAAAGGCCTGAAGGCCGTAGACCTCGGCTGCGGTTACGGCTGGTTCTGCCGCTGGGCCAGTGAACACGGCGCCGACAGCGTGCTCGGTCTGGACGTCTCGGAAAAAATGCTGGAGCAGGCGCGCAGGACGACGTCGCAAACCAACATCCAATACGCCCGCGCCGATCTGGAACAACTCGACCTGCCCGCAGCCAGTTTCGACCTCGCCTACAGCTCTCTGGCGTTGCACTACATCAAGGATCTCCCAGGTCTGTTCGCCAAAATCCATGAGGCCCTGAAACCCGGTTCACGTTTCGTATTTTCCATCGAACACCCAATCTTCATGGCACCGCGCAATCCGGGCTGGCTGATTGATAGCGAAGGGAACAAGCGCTGGCCGCTGGACAGTTATCAACGGGAAGGCGAGCGGGTGACCAACTGGTTGGCCGAAGGCGTGATCAAACAGCACCGCACGATAGGCACGTTGCTGAATACGCTGATTGGCGCAGGTTTCAGCATCCGACAGGTCAACGAATGGGGCCCGAGCGATGCCGAGGTGGCGGCGCAACCGGCCCTGTCCGAAGAGCGGGAGCGGCCGATGATGATGCTGGTCAGCGTTCAGCGCTGAGGGCCGCGCCGGGTCATCGTAATTTTTGCGTATGAATTTCCGATACCCGGTAAAGACAACGTATCGCTGCGTCGAACCTGTCCACAGATACCTTATTGTGCCGGCTCACCTTTCACCTAGAGATCAACATGGACAATTCAGAGTTGGGGATCATGATCATTTCGATGATCGGGTTGTTCGGCTTTGCTTCGTTTATTTTTGAATACCTGAGTGCCAGGCAAAGGGACCGATAACGTTCGGCGTTATCCGTCCCTTTTTGCCCTAGCGCGTCGCGACGATAAACAACCGCGGGAACGGCAGCAGCACCGAACCATCGCTCAGCGCCGGATAGGCCTGCTCGATCGCGGCTTGATACTGCTTGAGGTAGTGCGCCTTCTCCGCGTCATTCAGCGGTTCGAGAAAAGGCCGCAAGCCGCTGCCCTTGAACCACTCGACCACCCCCGACGCGCCGCCCGCGAGCGGGTGATGGTACGTGGTGCGCCACACATCGACTCGCGCACAATGCGGTCGCAGCATCGAGTAGTACTCGCTGGCACTCGCCATGTCCGTGCGTTGCCCGGCGGCGTCCACCAACTTGCTGGCCCACGGCCCATCGGCAGCGACTTCGCGCATCAGGCGATGAGACGGCTCGTTGAGGTTGTCGGGCATTTGGATGGCCAGACTACCGCCCTCGGTCAGTCGGGCGGCCAGAGAAGGCAGTAACGTCGCGTGGTCGGGCACCCACTGCAACACCGCGTTGGCGAAAATCACATCGAACGGCCCCGGTTCGTTCCAGGTATCAATGTCAGCCGTGTCGAATTGCAGCTGGGGCAAGCGCTTGCGGGCGGCGTCGATCATATCGGTCGAACTGTCCAGGCCACGCACCGTGGCATTGGCGAAGCGCTCCACCAGCAACTCGGTCGAATTGCCGGGACCGCAACCGATGTCGATGGCCGATCGCGCGTCCACGGGCGGGACCGCCGCCAGCAAATCGCGGGCCGGGCGGGTGCGTTCATCTTCAAAAGCGACGTATTGTCTGGCGGACCAACTCATTGCGTTCTCCTGTCGATACGTTGTTGTGGCCAGCGGCGCACAACCGGTTCGCTACGATACCTCGACTGGCGCGCCCTGCCCTATCCGACCTATGGCGACATGTCAGTTGACCGAATGCCATGTGTAACCAAAGGCCGCCTCCTCAGGCGTCCGCCTCATCGAATGACCACCAAAATGCCCCCCCGTTTCCAGCCATGTTGCCCCCCAGAACTCGCCTCACTTGAAGTCGGCGCGGCGAATAGGTAATGAGTGAGTCATTTTTTTTGAGCACAGAAATGTAAGTAGAATTTTCAACCCGCCGTCGCTGTCTGAAAATCAGGCGCATCCCTATAAGGAACACGGCAATGAAATTCGCAAAAATCTCGCAGAAACTCGCCCTGTGGGCCGGCAGTCCGAAGACGTTTATGGGGGCGTTGATACTGATTGGTCTGTGGGGGTTGAGCGGGCCGATATTTGATTACAACGACACCTGGCAACTGATCATCAACACCTCAACCACGATCATCACGTTCCTGATGGTGTTCCTGATCCAGAACACGCAGAACCGCGACACCGACATCCTGCACTTGAAAATCGATGAGTTGCTGCGGGTGAACAAGGAGGCGCAGAACGCGATGCTGGGGCTGGAATTGCTGGACCTCAAGCAACTGGAAGCGCTACGCAGACACTATCGCGCCATGGGCGAAAAAGACGTGCATGACCTGGCGGGGCTGGCCACTACGAGCAAGCGCAAACAGGACTTGAATGAGTGCTGAGCACAAACAAAACGGCGCGTGATGTGAATCACGCGCCGTTTGCGTTCAACACCGTTAATCGCCTGGTCTAGCGACTGGCTTGCAACGCTCTGGCCATTTCCAGGTGGTTCTGCAGTTTGGGCAAGGTTTCCTCAGCGAAGGCTTTGATTTGCGGCACGTCGGTGGTCTGAGCGATTTGTTGAAGCTGCTCGATGGCTTCCTGGGTCGTCTTCACCTGACTGGCGGTATAAGCCTGGTCAAAGGATGCACCGTCCTTCACTTCCGGCATCAAGGCTTTGGCCTTGTCGACCACTTCTTCGCGAGGGGCAACCGGCAAATCCAGCTGTTTGGCGATTTTCGCCAAGTGTTGGTTGGCGGTCGTGCGGTCATTGATGACCACGATGGTGTAGTCCTTGACCTCTTTGGATTCGCTTTTCTGGTGCGCCAGGCGACTGGCTTCGATGTCGGCCATGCCTTTGGCCGACGCATCGTTGATGAACTCGGCGGGCGACTGGGCGAAGGCACTGTTGGCAAACAGGCCCAGCAACGTGACAAGACTGGCAGTGCGTAATCGGGTGGCCATCCGGCTCATGGTCGCGCCCTCCTTCTATAAAAATTCAAGCGGGAGCTTTCGCCCCCGCCTCTCAATCAAAACTACCTTGCGACTACTTCGACTTCTGACCACCTTTGCGGCCCATATCGGGTTTCGCAGGGTCTTTATCGACGGTCGTAGTGGTAGTTTTCCCACCTTTGCGACCGGCTTCTGACGCCTTCGTTCGATCGTTGGCGAAGTTTCCCGAGTTCGAGTTTCTTGAATTAGGCATGATTCTCTACCTCTTGGTGATGATCGCGGCGAGCAGGAGCCCGCATAAAATCTGAATTTCGATCACCACAAAGGTTTAGAAAAAATGAAATCGCCGCGACGAACGGTGGCCGATTTTTCAGGCCCCTAGGCGCTGATGATGTTGGCGCTTAGCCGCATACATGGCCTCATCGGCATGCCGGAACAGTTGCTGTTCTTCGGTGCCATGCTCGGGGTAATGCGCGACGCCGATACTCGGCCGGATGTTCACGCTTTGCCCGTCCAGGCGCAGGGGTTGCGCCAGCACCTGACGGATTTTCCCCGCAACGTTGTCAGCGTCTTCCGACGCGTGGATGCTGTGCAACAACACCACAAACTCATCCCCACCGATACGCGCCACCGTGTCGGTCTCACGCACGCAGCCCTTGAGTCGATTGGCGACCGCTTGCAACAGCATGTCGCCGACTGCGTGGCCATGGGTGTCGTTGACTTCCTTGAAGCGGTCGAGGTCGACGTACAGCAACGCCATCCGCCCGGAATCCGTGCGAGCCTGCGCCAGCGAATTTTGAAGCCGGTCGCGCAGCAACGCCCGGTTGGGCAGTTGAGTCAGTTGGTCGTATTGGGCCATGCGTTGTAACCGGGCATGTAACTGCTTGCGCTCGATCGCGGTGGCGACCTGGGCGCAGACGTATTGCAGCAGCTCCTTGTCCTGCTCGGTGTAGCGCTCGCCACCCGGTACGCTTTTGACGATCAGCGCGCCAATGATGCCGTTTTGCGAGTTCAACGGGACACCCAGCCAGCAAGGCGAGTCCTGTCCGGAGACCGATGCCTCAAAGCCTTCTGGCAGAGTGTCCTGGTCCAGGGTCAGCAAAATTGGCTGACCGCTACGAATCACTTCGGCACAGAGGCGCCCGGTCATGGTTCCGGGCTGCTCGGGCTGCAGTTCATGGTCGTCGACGTGATACGGAAAGTTCAGCTGCGCACAGTGCTCGTCATACAGCGCCACGGAGAAATTCAGTGCCGGCAGCCATTCGCCGATGATCAAGTGGATGCGCTTGAACAACGCCAGCAGATCTTCCGCTGCGTGAGCCGCCTCGGAGATCGCGTATAACGCCGCTTGCCGGGATTCGGCCTGCTTGCGCTCGGTGATGTCCCGGGCCACAGCGATGCGCAACTGATCGACTTCAGACCAGCGCGCCGACCACAGAATATGCACCACCGCGCCATCCTTGCGCAGGTAGCGGTTTTCGAAGTTGAGTTTGGGATCACCGCCCATGATCTCGCGCGCCGCGTCGAGGGTGCGCTGGCGATCGGCGGGGTGCACCATGTCGATCATCGGCTGGCCGATCAGCTCGTCCGGGGTGTAGCCGAAAATACGCTCGCAGGCCGCGCTGACAAATACGAAGCGACCTTGTTTATCCACCGCACAGACGGCGTCCAGCAAGAGATCGATGTAGCTCGCCAACGGCGCGGAATTTCTGGTTGCCATGGTGCGATAAGCGTTTCCGGACAATGCAGCAATAAAAAGCCC
This sequence comes from Pseudomonas sp. SJZ077, assembly GCF_007993905.1. NCBI lineage: Bacteria > Pseudomonadati > Pseudomonadota > Gammaproteobacteria > Pseudomonadales > Pseudomonadaceae > Pseudomonas > Pseudomonas sp. SJZ077. The sequence continues at coordinate 210,731 of NZ_VIUJ01000005.1, read as the reverse complement.
CTCCATGACCCATCGGGCATTGACGCATCCGTGCGCTCAACCTCAAGCCTTGTTCGTCACCAGCCCCGGCAGTGCATGAGCGAGGGCGTTGATGGCGAAACCGATAAACATCACCCCACATAAACGGGTGATCGCCAGTTCATGGCGCTGATACAAGGTGCGAACTTGCCGTGCACCAACAATGCCAATGAGGATAGCGTAGGCCATGAGACCGCCGACGAAGCTCAGGAGAATCAACCAAGGCAACATTGACCAGTGCAGCAACTCCGCCCGGCTGGACAGCAGCGCAGTGAACGTCGCCACCGCCACGGGGTAGGCCTTGGGATTGGTGAGGCCAAACAGAATGCCGTGCCAAAAGGGCTGGCGAGCCGGGCCTTGAGGGGCATCGGCGCTGCTGCGCTTCGCCCGTATGGCGCGCAAACCGAGCCAAAACAGGTACAGCCCGCTGAGTACGCCCAGCACATCAAACGCCGTGCTGCCGATTTCACGGGCACCGACAATCGCGATCAATGCCGTGCTGCACCAGACCACGTCCCCCAACAAATGCCCACAGAGAAACCCCGCCCCCGCCCGTCGTCCGCGCGCGGCGCCAATCCCGAACACCGCCAATACGCCCGGCCCCGGTGTGATGCCATAAATGAAACCCGAGGCGAGAACAGCCATTAGCAGCGATGGGGTCATTAAAAGTCCCTTTAACTATTTGGTGAATGGGCGCAAGTCTATATCAGGTCCCGGGTATATCGACTGACTGATCGTCGAAGAACTTCATTCCCGCATACGGCCGCACGCGACAGGCGGCCAGCCGCGACGCCAGATCGCCAACGTGGGCTTCGTGCTTGTGGCCGTCCGGGTCGAGGAAATAGAAGGACGCGCCTTCGCTGTGGTTGTCGCGCCATTCTTGTACGCTGGCGGATCGCAGGCGTTCGACGAACACGGGAAAATCGATTGCGCTGATGGTGAAGGCGTAATGGGTGTAATCGGCGGCGGGTCCCGAGTTGCGCAGCGGATCAACGGACAGGCACAGCCACAAACCCGGCAGTGACAGATAGGCCCCGGTGTCCCAAGTGGCTTCGAGGCGCAGTTGCAGCAGGTCTTGATAGAACGCCACGCTGCGGTTCAGGTCGGTGACGGCGAGGGTCAGGTGGTTGAGGCCGGTGAGCAATTTGTCTACCTCAACGGTTATTTGATGGGCCGGTAGTCAGGTCGCTATGCACTATCCCCTCCCCAATCCGCCCATTCAACCAGTTCAACGCCTGATCCCCACCCCGCCGTGTGTGCCAGACCAACACAAACGTAAACGACGGAATATGAAACGGCGGCGCAACTACGACCAGCGAGCGCTCATCAATCTCGCGCAGCCCACGTGAAGCCACGGTAAGAATCAGGTCTGTGCCACTGATGAATTCCGGAGCGACGCTCCAGTGCGGCAGGCTGATCGCGACGCGACGGCGTTCACGTAACGCCGTCAGCGCCCGCTCGATTTCAGGCGTGCCGCTGCCGCGCATTTCCAGCAGGACGTGTGGCCGTGCGAGGTAGGTCGGCAGGTCGAGTACGCCATTGGCAGGCAGGCTGTTGCGGTCGACCAGGCAGGCGTAGTGCTCTTCGAAGAGTGGCGTGCTGCGCAGCTCGTTTGGCAGTTCAGGGAAGACACCTGCTGCCAGGTCGATGTCGCCATTAAGTACTGCGTCGAGCATGCCTTCGCGGCTGGCGTGGCTGATTTGCAGGTCGATGCCCGGCGCTTCCCGGCGCAACGTGCGAATCAGCCCTGGCAGGACGATGGCGGCGCCATAGTCGGACATTGCCAGACGAAACGTGCGCTTGGCCGTGGCTGGGTCGAAAGCGTTCGGGGCCAGCAGGGATTGCACCTGAGCGAGTGCTTCGGCCAAGGGTGCGATCAATTCCATGGCTCGCGGCGTGGGTACGAGCGTGGCACCCGCGCGCACCAGCAAAGGGTCTCCCAGCAAGTCGCGTAACCGCGCCAGGGCATGACTGACCGCCGGCTGACTCAGGTGTAAGCGCTGCGCCGCGCGCGTGACGTGCTGCTCGCTGAGCAAGGCGTCAAGGATCACCAGCAAGTTGAGGTCGATACGCCGAAGATCATTCATCTGGTGCATGTTCTGGATAGCAATTCGGAATTTAAATCTGCGCGGCGAATACTCTAGAGTCCAGCAAAACCTTCTGGAGAATGATCATGAGTACATTGCATTGGGCCGGGCTGTTGCTGCTGGCCGTGGTTGCCGGGGCGGTGGTGCCGTTTCAGAGCGCGATCAACGCCAACCTCACGCGTGGGTTGGGCCATCCGTTGTGGGCGACGCTTGCGTCGTTGCTGGTGAGTATCGTCGTGTTGTTGCCGATCATGTTGGCAATGCGCTTGCCGTTGCCGTCACTGGCGTTCATCAGCAAGGCGCCGTTGTGGATGTGGGCGGGGGGTGCGTTTGGGGTGTGTTTTATTTCGTTGGCGCTGATGCTGCTGCCCAAGCTGGGGGCGTCGGGGTTTATTGCGTTGGCGCTGGCGGGACAGGTGGTGGCTTCGCTGGTGCTGGATCACTTCGGGTGGTTTGGGTTAGTGGAGCGGCAGATGACGTTGCCGCGGGTGTTGGGGGCAGTCTTGTTGATCGCCGGGGTCGCGTTGATTCAGTTCAGTGCGGCGCCAGGGAAGGGGTTGGTGGCGGCGGGTTGAGCGGGGACTGTCAGGCCGCTTTCGCGAGCAGGCTCGCTCCCACCCGATCGGCGGCGTGGCGCGGATCGCTCCCGCAGGACATCAGTAATCATTGCCAGGGCGCCGGGGCGCAGGTTTTCGATCAGCACGACGGCGCTGGTCGCCAGTTGCTTGACCAACTCGATGACTTCAGTTCGGCTGAGTCGGCGGGATAGCCCGGTTTTGGCCCACAGCATCGCAGGGCGTCGCCCTACACATAAATCTCTTGTAACACTCAACCGAACAGGAAACGGCCGATTCAATGCCCCCGCCGCTCTCTGTAAAGTCTGGAAACACACGGACGATTTCATCACTCAAGGACAGACACCTCAAATGGACCCGACAACACACACTACAAACACTTTCACCAACTATAGAAAACTGATCTCGTTGGCGGACCACAGCTGGGACACTGCGGAAGCAGGGAAAGTCGCGGGATTGAACGTCGACATCAGAAGCAGCAACCGCATGGTTGACCAACATGGGCGCGCCTTTCATCACTTCTGCACCACCTCCTACCTGGGCCTGGATCACCATCCCGATTTGCTCGACGGTGCCATGACCACCTTGTGGGAAACCGGTACCTTGCGCGTCGCCAACTCGAAAAACCGCTGCAAACTGGCGATCCTGGAGCTGTACGAAACCGAGCTCTCGGCACTGTTCGGCGCCACGTGCCTAAGCACCTTATCGTGCAGCGCGGCGAGTGCCGGCATCCTGCCGCTGCTGGCCAGTGGCGTGTTTACCGAGAACCAGCCACCGGTGATGGTATTTGACCGGTTGGCACACTACTCGATGAATCACCTCAAAGCCGCCTGCGCCGACGAAACCAAGGTCGTGACCAGTCCGCACAACGACATGGACTTCCTCGAAACGCAATGCCAGCACCACAACAGGGTCGCGTATGTTGCCGACGGCGCGTACAGCATGGGCGGAGTCGCCGACATGGACGGTCTGTTGTACTTGAGGGATCGCTATGGCCTTTTTCTCTATCTCGACGACTCCCACGCACTGTCCGCCGTTGGCACTTGCGGGGCCGGTCTGGTACGCCCAAGGTTGCAGGCTCTGGACGATGACGCCTTGATCGTCGCCTCATTGGCCAAGTCATTTGGCGCCAGCGGCGGGCTGGTGATGCTGGGCAATGAACGGCAGAAAAAGCTGATTCAACGTTATGGCGGCCCCAGCAATTGGTCGCAAAGTCTGAACAGCGCGGCCATCGGTGCGGGAAGGGCCTCCATCCAGTTGCATCGCACGCCGGCATTCGTCGCGCTACAGGAAAAACTTCAGGCTAATATCCGGCTCTTTGACAGCCTGATACGAACCGCACAACAGGGCAGTAACATGGCCATCCGCTTGATCCACTGCGGTGAAGCAACGCTGGCCAACCGTATTGCCATCGAATTGGCCAATCTCGGTTTCTTTACCTCCACAGTCTTTTTCCCCGTGGTCGAACAAGGCAAGGCTGCGATCAGAATCACCTTGCGCGCCGACATGGAGCCGATGCTGATACGCCATTTCTGTGAACTCGTCACCGAGCTATTACCCGCACACACCGGGGACCTCAGCTAGAAACCCAAGGAAGACCCCATGAAGAGCAGCACCACCCTCCTCGTCACCTGCAGCACGGTGTTTCTCGCCCAACTGGGCATGAGCATTTACCTGCCGGCGTTGCCGGACATTGCCCGGGGTCTGTCAGCCGACGCCTCGCAGGTGTCCTGGGGGTTGGCCGTGTACCTGATCGGCATGGCGCTGCCGATGTTGTTCTGGGGCAGTCTGGGGCAGCGCATTGGCCGAAAGCCGGTGTTGCTCGCCGCACTCGGTATCTACGGGCTGGGTAACCTTGCCCTGCCCTTGAGCCAGTCGCTTGAAACGTTCCTGTTCTGGCGTCTGGTCCAGGGGATGGGTGCCAGCGGGATTTCGGTCATGGCGCGGGTATTGATCCGCGACAGTTTCCGCGGTGACCTGCTGGCCAAGGCGCTGTCCTGGCTCTCGATTTCGTTTGTAGTGGCGCTGGGGATCGGCCAGTACCTGGGGTCGATCATTCAGGTGGCGCTGGGCTGGCCGGCGATTTTTTATCTGTTGGGTGGCGCGAGTCTGTTGATGGCGATGGCGGTGGCGCGGGTCACGTTCCCGCTGCTGAACGAGGAGCCTGTCCAGTCGTCCGCCTGGCCGAGTTACTGGCGCATTTTGCGTGATCGCGCCTTCCTGCTGCCGGCACTCGCCGGCGGCCTCGGTTATGGGGTGATCATTGCGTTCAACACCGCAGCGCCGCTGATTCTGCAAGGTCCCTTCAACTGGTCGGCCGTGGAATACGGGCTGTTGGGCTGGCCGATCAGCGCGGCGTATTTCCTGGGGGCTTTGGGGGTCAATGCCTTTGTGCTTCGCACCGGTCAACGCTGGCTGATGACGGCGGGCGTGGGCCTGGTATTGGGCGGTAGCGCGGTGATGTTGCTGGGGAGCATCGCGGGCACTTCCGTTGCGCTGCTGCTCTGGTTGCCATACTGCTTTGCCGTGTTCGGGCAGTCTTTGAACTACCCGATCAGCCTGTCCCTGGCCAACGACGGCTCGCCGGTCGGCGGGGCTTATGCGATGGCGTTGAGTGGTTTCATCCACCAGCTGATGGCCGCCATCATCGGCGCGATTGCCAGTCTGATCGCGAGCCAGCAAGCATGGCCACTGTCCCTGTTTTGCACCTTGCTGGCCTTGGGCGCGATGGTGTGCGTGAGGCTCGCGCCCGGCCGGCAAACCGACTAGAACGCGCTGCGGAAAATCTCCTCGATCTGGCGCTGATCCGCCGCCCGTGGATTAGTCAGGCCGCACGCGTCTTTCAGCGCGTTGGTCGCGAGCGTCGGGATGTCGTTGAGCTTGGCGCCGAGTTCACGCAAACCGGCGGGAATCTCGATGTCGCTGGACAGGCTGCGGATCGCCGTGATGGCCGCTTGAGCACCCTCTTCCGGGCTTAAGCCACGGATATCGGCGCCCATCGTGTGGGCCACATCGGTCAGGCGCGGGGCGCAGACCTGCGCATTGAAACTCTGCACGTGGGGCAGCAGCACCGCGTTGCATACGCCATGCGGCAAGTCATAGAACCCGCCCAACTGGTGAGCCATGGCGTGGACAAATCCCAGGGAGGCATTATTGAACGCCATGCCGGCGAGAAACTGTGCGTAAGCCATGTTTTCCCGTGCCGCCATGTCGCTGCCATTGCGCACGGCCAGACGCAGGTTGCTGCTGATCAAGGTGATGGCTTTCAGTGCGCAGGCATCGGTAATCGGATTGGCGGCGGTGGACACGTAGGCTTCAATGGCATGAGTCAGCGCGTCCATGCCCGTGGCGGCGGTCAATCCCTTGGGCATGGCGACCATCAGCGCCGGGTCGTTGACCGACAGCAACGGCGTGACGTTGCGGTCGACGATGGCCATTTTCACGTGGCGCGATTCGTCGGTGATGATGCAAAAACGGGTCATTTCGCTGGCCGTGCCGGCGGTGGTATTGATCGCGATCAGCGGCAATTGCGGCTGGGTCGATCGGTCGACGCCTTCGTAGTCGCGGATCTCCCCGCCGTTGGTCGCACACAACGCGATGCCCTTGGCGCAGTCATGGGGCGAACCGCCGCCGAGCGACACCACAAAATCACAGCGACTTTCCTTGAGCAGGCCCAGGCCGCGCTCGACGTTTGCCATGCTCGGATTCGGTTTGGCGCCGTCGAAAATCACCGAGTCGATGTCCTGCATTGCCAGTTTTTCAGCAATCATCTTCGCCACACCGGCCTTGGCCAGCCCGGCGTCGGTGACGATCAGCGCCTTGCGAAAGCCGTATTTGCCAATGGCAACCATGGCTTCGTCCAGGCAGTCATTGCCCATGATGTTAACGGCGGGAATGAAAAACGTGCTGCTCATGAGCGATTCTCCTGGCTAAACCGATCGGTAGTGCCGATCCGGCGGGTGCGCACAGGATCGACGCTTCGGGCAGGCAGTAACTTGATCTGGCTCAAGTCCCGGTCGTGATAAAGTCGCCGCCCATCAGACCTTTTGCTTTGAGACTTTGACCGCAATGACCGATTTCCAGGATGTTGATGCCCAACTTGAAGACTGGAACGCCTTGCGCGCCACCGCCTCGTTCAGCGGTTTGCTGGTCGGCAACGGCGCCAGCCGTGCGGTGTGGGACGACTTCGGCTACGACTCGCTGTTCGAAAATGCCCGCACCGTCGAAGAAAAACCCCTGAGCCAGTCCGAGCTGAGCGTGTTCGACGCCATGCAGACCCGCAGTTTCGAACAGGTGCTGAGCGCGCTGAAAATCACCAGCCGGGTCAACAAGGCCCTGGCCGTCAGCTCCGCTGCGCCGCGTAATCGTTACTACGCGATCAAGGAAGCGCTGATCAACACAGTCCACGCGGTGCACATCCCGTGGCGGCTTGTGGTGCCCTCGACCCTGGCGACAATCAGTCAGGAACTGGGACGCTATCGAACGGTGTTCACCACCAATTACGACTTGCTCAACTATTGGGCGATCCAGCATCAGCCGGATGCCATCACCGATCTGTTCCAGGGCGCCGAACCGGGTTTTGATTTGAGCGCCACGGCGACCGATAAAACCCGTTTGTTGTACCTGCACGGTGGCCTGCACCTGGTGCGCAATCAGGACGGCACGGCGCGCAAGCTGATGTCGACGGAGGGCACATTGCTGGGCAGTTTCGCCATCAACAACACCATCAAGACGCTGGACGATGTGCCGCTGTTCGTCAACGAAGGGCCGGCGCAGGACAAGCTCAAGACCATTCGCAGCTCGGATTATCTGTCGTTTTGCTATGACCAGTTGCTGAGCCATGGAGAGGGGTTATGCCTGTTCGGGCATGCCTTGGGCGAGCAGGACAGCCACATCATCCGTGCGTTGCGCCAGGCGAAACCCAAGGTAGTGGCAATCTCGATTTACCCGCGCAGCAAGGCGTTTATCCAGCATCAGAAGCGGCATTACACGAAGGTGTTTGAGGGAACGGGGTCAGAACTGCGGTTTTTTGATTCGAAGACCCATGCGCTCGGCAGCCCGAAGCTCACAGTTCCCGTCGAGGTCTGAAGCGAACACCGAACCTGTGGCGAGGGAGCTTGCTCCCGCTGGGCTGCGAAGCGGCCCCTGCATTCTTTCAGAGAAAACGCATTGTCAGGTTTTACGACTGCTTCGCAGCCGAGCGGGAGCAAGCTCCCTCGCCACAACAGCACCGCAACTTCATTCCTCAGCGCTATGTACCACCACCAGCAACTGCGCCTGAGCCTCCCCCACTGAGCGAATCCGGTGCGGTTTCTGCGCATTGAAGTGCAGCGCATCCCCGCGATTGAGCAGCACGCGCTCGTTCATGAAGTCCACTTCCACCTGCCCTTCGTGGACGAACAGAAACTCTTCCCCCACGTGTTCCTTGAAGGTTTTGTCCGCGAATTCTGTCGGCGGATAAATCATGAACGGCAGCAGGCTGCGCTCGCTGACCTGGTGGGCCAGCACCGCGTAGCCGGGGCTTTCATCGTTGGCCGCCAGGGACTGGCGCTCGTCGCTGCGCACCAGGCTGTAGCTGTCGAGGCTGATGTTGTCTTCGGAGAACAACTCCTCGACCTTCACGTTCAGCGCCTTGGCCAGTTTCAGGGCAGCCGCGATCGACGGCGTATTCAGCCCGCGCTCGACTTTCGACAGATAGCTCTTGGTCATGCCGGATTTTTCGGCCAAGGCCTCCAGCGTCACGCCAAGTTTTTTTCTCAGTAATTTCAAACGGATAGACATGAAGAACGATTAATCCATCAAAGAGGCGACGATTTGCCCTTGCCTATGACACAAAGTGTCATATAGCCTCTGCTGTGTCATTTGCATGAACCACCCAAGGACACCGAGATGGCCAAGACCTTAGCATTACCCAAAGAGCAATTGGTCAAGCAAGCGTTGACCCAGATGCAAAACACCCTGGCGGATAATACGTGGACCGACCGGCAAAAGCTGGCCCTGACCTGCCGGATTCTATTTGAAAATGGTCACGACTCCGGCCTGGCCGGTCAAATCACCGCCCGTGGCCCTCAGCCTGGCACCTATTACACTCAACAACTGGGCCTGGGTTTCGACGAGATCACCGCGAGCAATCTGCTGCTGGTCAACGAAGACCTGGAAGTGCTCGAAGGCCACGGCATGCCCAACCCGGCCAACCGTTTCCACAGTTGGGTGTACCGCGCCCGGCCCGACGTGAACTGCATCATTCACACGCACCCGACCCACGTCGCGGCGCTGTCGATGCTCGAAGTACCGCTGCAGATTTCCCACATGGACCTCTGCCCGCTGTACGACGATTGCGCGTTTCTCGAAGGCTGGCCGGGCGTACCGGTGGGCAACGAAGAAGGTGATTTGATCGCCGGCGCACTGGGCGACAAACGGGCCATCCTGCTGTCGCACCACGGCCAGTTATCCACCGGCACGACCATCGAAGAAGCCTGTGTCATTGCTCAGCTGATCGAGCGTGCCGCAAAGCTGCAACTGCTGGCGATGAGTGCCGGGACCATCAAACCGATCCTGCGGGACCTGGGCCGCGAAGCCCATGACTGGATCTCGAAACCCAAGCGCCACGGCGCCGCGTTCAACTACTACGCCCGGCAGCACCTGCGTCAACACGCCGATTGCCTGAACTGAACCCACCCATTTCCTGAAGGAGACACAACATGTCGACCCCCACCATTCACGGCATCATCGGCTACACCATCACCCCGTTCACCGCCAATGGCGAAGGCGTCGATCTCGACGCACTCGGGCGTTCCATCGACCGCTTGATCGACGGCGGCGTCCACGCCATCGCGCCACTGGGCAGCACCGGCGAAGGCGCTTACCTGAGCGACGCGGAGTGGGATCAGGTCAGCGAATTCAGCATCAAGCATGTGGCCAGGCGCGTGCCGACCATCGTCAGTGTGTCCGACCTGACCACCGCCAAAGCCGTGCGCCGCGCCCGTTTCGCCGAAGCCCATGGCGCCGATGTGGTGATGGTGCTGCCGACGTCCTACTGGAAACTCAGCGAAGCGGAAATCCTCGCCCACTACCGCGCCATCGGCGACAGCATCGGCGTCCCGATCATGCTCTATAACAACCCGGCCACCAGCGGCACCGACATGTCGGTGGACCTGATCCTGCGGATCGTCAACGCCGTGGAGAACGTGACCATGGTCAAGGAGAGCACCGGCGACATCCAGCGCATGCACAAGCTGCAACTGCTCGGCGAAGGCCGGGTGCCGTTCTACAACGGCTGCAACCCGCTGACGCTGGAAGCGTTTGCGGCGGGTGCGAAAGGTTGGTGCACAGCGGCGCCGAACCTGATTCCGCAGCTCAATCTGGATCTGTATGACGCGGTGCTGGCGAACGACCTGGGCAAGGCGCGTGAACTGTTCTATCGCCAGTTGCCGCTGCTGGACTTCATCCTCAAGGGTGGCTTGCCGGCGACGATCAAGGCGGGGCTGCGTGCGACCGGGCTGGAAGTGGGCGATCCGCGGTTGCCGGTGTTTCCACTCGGCGAGGCCGGGATCAGCCAGTTGCAAGACTTGCTGAAAGCCTTGCGCTGATCTAAAGCCGCACACAAAACCCATGTGGGAGTGAGCCTGTTCGCGATGGCGGACTGACATTCAACATCTTCGTCGAATGTTAAGCCGCTATCGCGAGCAGGCTCGCGCCTACAAGGGGAATTGTGTTGGTCCTGAAGGGAGCGATCAAAGCACCGGCAAGGTCTTGTCCTTGATCACGGTGGTCGGCCCATTGGCCTTGACGCTGGCGATGCCTTTATCCATCGCGCCAGCGGAAGAGTAGGTCTCGCTGCTGCCGATGATCTCGTGGTTACCGGCCTTGAGATTGAAGTAAGGATGGCCATCCTTGGTGGTTTTCTTTTCGTAGCGCTCATCCAGCGGGCTGTTCTTCTGCACCGAAGCAATGCCGTTGTCGGCAGCACCGCGAGTGGTGTACAGCTCGCTGGTCAGAATGGTTTCGGCGTTGGCGGCCTTCAGTACAAACTTGAACTGACCGTTGCTGCTTTTGCTCACTTCGTACCATCCGGACATGCTCTTTCTCCTTGGCGATTGAGTGGTCTCGCGCTTCAGAGTAAAGACCAGCCCGGGACATCTGTCGCCTGTAACACCGCCATCGCGAGCAGGCTCGCTTCCACATTGGAATGCGTTCCCCCGTGGGAGCGAGCCTGCTCGCGATGGGGCCGGTAAGGCCGGCGCAAAACCAACCTATTTCACCACCGCCCGCACCACCGACAACTCCGGCGCCTGTACCCGTCGCTGACTCAGATACCGCGTACAACTCACCCGCAAGAACGAGGCGAAATTCACCACTTCGCCGCGGTAGTCCATCACCTCTTCATACAGCTTGGCGATCAACTGGTTGGTGGTCATGCCGTCGACCTCGGCGATTTCGCTGAGGATGTCCCAGAACTGATTCTCCAGGCGCAGGGTGGTGACCACCCCGCAGATGCGCAGCGAGCGGGAGCGCGATTCGTAGAGAATCGGATCAGCTTTGACGTACAGCTCGCACATGGAAAAGCCCCTCGTTACAGCGTGATTTTGGTGCCCAGCAACCCAAGGAAACCGGCGAGCCAGCTCGGGTGCGCCGGCCAGGCGGGCGCAGTGGCCAGATTGCCTTGTACGTGGCCTTCCGTCACCGGAATATCGATGAACGTACCGCCCGCCAGACGCACTTCCGGCGCGCAGGCCGGGTAAGCGCTGCACTCGCGACCTTCGAGAACTCCAGCTGCCGCGAGCAGTTGCGCACCGTGACACACGGCAGCGATCGGTTTGCCGGCCTTGTCGAATGCGCGCACCAGCTCCAGGACTTTTTCGTTCAGGCGCAGGTATTCCGGCGCACGACCGCCGGGGATCAGCAGCGCGTCGTAGTCGGACTCAGCGACTTTGGCGAAATCGAAGTTCAGGGCAAACAAGTGACCGGGTTTTTCGCTGTAGGTCTGGTCGCCTTCGAAGTCGTGAATCGCGGTGCGCACAGTCTGGCCGTCGGATTTGTCCGGGCAAACGGCGTGCACCGTGTGGCCGACCATCAGCAGCGCCTGGAAAGGCACCATCACTTCGTAGTCTTCGACGTAATCGCCGACAAGCATCAGAATTTTCTTGGCAGCCATGGGGAGGACTCCTCTGGGAAATGCATAGGAGTATTCAAGGTAGTCCTTATCCAGCGGGTCGGGTAATAACCAGCTACTACCTGAAAACCGCGTTATCGTTCTTCGCGGGCAAGCCTCGCTCCTACAAAGGCACCACCATACCTGTAGCGCGAAGGTGCCCTTCAACTGTACGGATAACTCTGCGCCTAGCTGTAACAGCGCGATCCCCGTGGTTTATGGCTAGATGAAGTCTCTTCCCGCCACCTAACATTCTGGTCCCCCATCATGTCCTCGCGCGAAAACACCGGCATGGCCCTCGGCCTGCTCGGCGTTGTGATCTTCAGCCTCACCTTGCCCTTCACGCGGATCGTCGTGCAGGAACTTCATCCGCTGCTCAACGGCCTGGGCCGGGCGCTGTTTGCGGCGGTGCCGGCGGCGATGTTGTTGCTGTGGCGCCGGGAAAAATGGCCGACCTGGAAACAGGTCAAAGGCCTGACACTGGTGATCGCAGGCGTGATCCTCGGTTTTCCGGTGTTGTCGGCCTGGGCCATGCAAACCTTGCCGGCCTCCCACGGCGCGCTGGTCAACGGTTTGCAGCCGCTGTGCGTCGCGCTGTACGCCGCGTGGTTGTCCCACGAACGACCGTCGAAAGCCTTCTGGGCCTGCGCGGCGTTGGGCAGTGCGCTGGTGTTGGGTTATGCGCTGATCAGCGGGGCCGGCAGTATTCAGGCCGGTGATTTGCTGATGCTCGGGGCGATTGCCGTGGGCGGCCTGGGTTATGCCGAGGGCGGCCGGTTGGCCAAGGAGATGGGCGGCTGGCAGGTGATCTGCTGGGCGCTGGTGTTATCGACGCCGCTGCTGATCGGACCGGTGGTCTATTTGGCGCTGCAACACCAGGGCGAAATTTCCGCCAAGACCTGGTGGGCGTTTGGTTATGTTTCGCTGTTCTCGCAGTTCATCGGGTTCTTTGCCTGGTACGCCGGGTTGGCGATGGGCGGAATTGCCCGGGTCAGTCAGATCCAGCTGTTGCAGATCTTCTTCACCATCGCGTTTTCGGCGCTGTTCTTTGGTGAACATATCGAGCCGATCACCTGGCTGTTTGCCGCCGGAGTGATCGTGACGGTGATGCTCGGACGCAAGACCGCCATCAAACCCGCCCGCATTGCCACCACGTGACCCGTAGGAGCCAGGCTTGCCGGCGAAGGCGTCGGCACTATCGCCTTCACCGGCAAGCCTGGCTCCTACAGGGTCATGCGGTGTTTTAGAGGTAGCCGTCGGCGCGCAGCAAGGTTTCCAGGCAATGTTCGCTGATGTGGTAGAAATCCTTCAGCTCCTGGATCTTCACCAACAGCTGGGCCGGGTCGACCGGCTCGGCGCGTTTGACCGCCAGGATCATCTTGTTCTTGTTGGTGTGGTCCAGTGAGATGAACTCGAACACCTTGGTTTCATAACCACAGGCTTCCAGGAACAGCGCTCGCAGGCTGTCGGTGACCATTTCCGCTTGCTGGCCCAGGTGCAGACCGTATTGCAGCATCGGCTTGAGCAGCGCCGGGCTCTGGATTTGCAGGCGGATCTGTTTGTGGCAGCAAGGCGAGCACATGATGATCGAGGCGCCGGAGCGGATGCCTGTGTGAATCGCGTAGTCGGTGGCGATGTCGCAGGCGTGCAGCGCGATCATCACGTCCAGCTCGCTCGGCGCGACGCTTCGCACGTCACCGCACTTGAACACCAGCCCCGGATGCTCAAGCTTGGCGGCGGCGGCATTGCACAGGTTGACCATTTCTTCGCGCAACTCGACGCCGGTCACCACGGCTTCGGCCTTCAAGGTGTTGCGCAGATAGTCGTGGATCGCAAACGTCAGATAACCCTTGCCCGAGCCGAAATCCGCCACCTGCACCGGCTTGTCCAGGGCCAGGGGCGAGGTGGTCAGCGCATGGCTGAAGACTTCGATGAACTTGTTGATCTGCTTCCACTTGCGCGACATCGCCGGGATCAGCTCGTGCTTGCTGTTTGTCACGCCCAGGTCGGCGAGGAACGGCCGGTTCAGGTCGAGGAAACGGTTCTTCTCGCGGTTATGCTCGGCGGACGGCACTTCACGCAATTGCTGAGGTTTGCTCTTGAACAGCGAAGACTTGCCCTTTTTGCTGTATTCGAGCTGGGCTTCGTCCGTCAACGACAGTAAATGCGCATTTTTGAACGAGGCCGGCAACAGCGCGCCGATGGTCGCGACGCCCTCGGCAAGCGGCAGGTTCTTGGTGATGTCGCGGGTCTTGTAGCGGTAGACGAAGGACAGGCAGGGCTGATCCTTGACCGTCAGTTGCTTGATGATCAGCCGCTGCAAATCGGCTTCGGTGCCGACGTACTTGGCCAGGACCAGTTTGATGAAGGCATTCTGGTCGAGGCTGGTTTGCAACAGGTCGATGAACTGAGCGTGGTGATCCGGCGCGAGGCTGGCGGGAGTGGCGGTGACAGACATGGAAAAAACGGCCTCGGGCGGAGCGGATCGGGAATGGCGGGTATTTTAGGGGGGATGGCATACGAGGGCACGGGTAATTTCCCGAACGGTGCGAAACCCGAAGCAAAAACGCTACTGGGTTGAGTGGGCTTGTGTGGCGAGGGAGCTTGCTCCCGCTGGGCTGCGAAGCAGCCCTACCCCCTGCAACCGTGTTTATCTGAATGACCGCATTGGCTGGTTTGGGGGGCCGCTTCGCGCCCCAGCGGGAGCAAGCTCCCTCGCCACAAAAGCCCTCTCCCCACAGAAGGTGTATCAATTCCAGAAGTGAAATCAGCCCAACACCACCAACCGATTCGGCAACTCATTGCGCACGTGCGTCACCGGCACATGCACCTTGAGCAGCTCGCCGCACGCCTCGACGCACGTCACAAACCCCTGCAATGTCTGGCCCTGCTTCACCTGTTGAGTAAACGCCGCAACGATCGCGTCCCAGTTCTTGTTGTCCAGCCGCTTGGAAATCCCTTCATCCACCAGAATTTCCACGTACCGCTCAGCCTCGCAGACAAAAATCAGCATCCCGGTGCTGCCCACCGTGTGGTGCAGGTTTTGCTCCAGAAACTGCCGGCGCGCCAGATTTGACGCTCGCCAATGCCGCACCGAGCGCGGGATCAGGTGGGTGGTGACTTTCGGAATCCGGAACACCAGGCACAGCACGATGAACGTGATCCATTGCACCAGCAGCAAACTGTGCAGGGTCAGCCAGCCTGTCAGGTAATGCACGATACCCGGCACCACCAGCGCCAGCAGGCTGGCCCAGAGTAGCGGGATGTACGCGTAGTCGTCGGCGCGGGCCGCGAGCACCGTCACCAGTTCGGCGTCGGTGTCGCGCTCGACCCGGGCAATCGCCTCGGCGACTTTGCGTTGTTCGTGTTCAGTCAGTAATGCCATGTCTAAAAGTGCCCATTCATTATTATGCTCACCAGCCGCCCGACGAACCGCCGCCCCCGAAACTGCCGCCACCCCCGCTGAAGCCCCCGCCACCGCCGCCGAAACCTCCACCGCCGAAACCGCCCCCTGAACTGCCTCGGCCACCGCCGCCGCTGGGCAGGATCCCGAGCATCTGGCAGACGAAAATCGTCAGGATGAACAGCAACACCAGGAACACGAACACGCCCGGATGGCGGGATACGAAATCGTCGCCCTCATCCCCTCTCGGCTCATAGACCGTCGACGGTTCATCCAGCGGATTGCCGCCCAGCACCACCAGCATCGCGGCGACCCCGTCGCTGATGCCCTTGCTGAAGTTGCCGGTCTTGAACGCTGGCGTGATCACCTGGTTGATGATCACCGAACTCTGCGCATCGGTCAGGCGATCTTCCAGGCCGTAACCGACTTCGATGCGCAATTTACGATCATCGCGCGCAACGATCAGCAACGCGCCGGTGTTTTTATCCTTCTGGCCGATGCCCCAGTAGCGCCCCAGCTGATAGCCGAAATCGGCAATGTCGGTGCCCTGCAAGTTCGGCAACGTCACCACGACCAACTGCTCGCCCGTGGCTTTTTCATGGGCCTGGAGCTGCTGCGTCAGTTGCTCACGAACCGACGGCTCGATCATCTGGGCGTTATCCACCACCCGTCCGGTCAGCTGCGGAAACTTCAACTCGGCCTGGGCTGTCAGGGCAAACACCCACAGCACCAGCACCAGGCCCACTTTCAACACGCGCATTGGCAACCTCATCCGTGGTGATGCGTCAAGCCGATCAGAACTTCACTTCTGGCGCTTTTTCGGCATTGGGGCTGGTGGCCTCGAAGGTTTCGCGGATCGGCAAATCGCTGTACATCACCGTGTGCCACAGGCGACCCGGGAAGGTGCGGATTTCGGTGTTGTACTTCTGCACCGCGAGGATAAAGTCGCGACGCGCCACGGCGATGCGGTTCTCGGTGCCCTCGAGCTGCGATTGCAACGCAAGGAAATTCTGGTTGGCCTTGAGGTCCGGGTAACGTTCGGACACCACCATCAAACGGCTCAAGGCGCCGGTCAGCTGATCCTGCGCCTGCTGGAACTGCTTGAGTTTTTCCGGGTTGTCCAGGGTGCTGGCATCCACCTGGATCGAGGTCGCCTTGGCTCGGGCTTCGATCACCGCGGTCAGGGTTTCTTCCTCATGTTTGGCGTAGCCCTTGACGGTTTCCACCAGGTTGGGGATCAGGTCGGCGCGGCGCTGGTACTGGTTCTGCACCTGGCCCCAGGCAGCCTTGGCCTGTTCGTCGAGGGTAGGAATGTTGTTGATGCCGCAGCCCGCCAGCAGCGTGGTGAGCAACATCAAGGCTGCAACCTGCAGGCTCGACCGAGTGTGGTGTCGTACATTCATCTGGTTGACGCTCCCTTGCACCTTCCGTTGAAAAACAACCAGCGACCTTCTGAGCGGTCTCTTGGGGCATAATCTGCCCCCGCCACTGGATTGCATCGAGCCAATGGGCTAAAAGATGCCCCAGCGCCAAACGCTGCAGAAGTGTGCTGCATTTACCTGAACAACAATAGTCGCTCCCTAAATTTTGGCTGATCGGCGCGTATTCACTGCCGTTTAGGCCTTTGAGAAAACTATTCATGAAGAAGCTGTGTTTGCTGGGCCTGTTCGTCAGCCTGGCCAGTCATACCGTATTGGCCGCCACGACGCCCGCACCTTTGGAGAACAAGGACGCTTTCATCACTGACCTGATGAAACAAATGACCCTCGATGAAAAGATCGGCCAGTTGCGCCTGATCAGCATCGGCCCTGAGATGCCTCGGGAGATGATCCGCAAGGAAATCGCCGCCGGCAACATCGGCGGCACCTTCAATTCGATCACGCGCGCGGAAAACCGTCCGATGCAGGACGCGGCCATGCGCAGCCGGTTGAAGATCCCGATGTTCTTCGCCTATGACGTGATCCACGGTCACCGCACGATTTTCCCGATCCCGATTGCCCTGGCCTCGAGCTGGGACATGGACGCCATCGGCCTGTCCGGGCGCATCGCCGCCAAGGAAGCCGCGGCAGACAGCCTCGACATCACCTTTGCGCCGATGGTCGACATTTCCCGTGACCCACGTTGGGGCCGCACCTCCGAAGGCTTCGGCGAAGACACGTACCTGGTGTCGCGCATTGCCGGCGTGATGGTCCGGGCCTTCCAGGGCACCGGCGCGAACGCGGCCGATAGCATCATGGCCAGCGTCAAGCACTTTGCCCTGTACGGTGCGGTCGAGGGTGGTCGTGACTACAACGTCGTCGACATGAGCCCGGTCAAAATGTACCAGGACTACCTGCCACCGTACCGCGCCGCCATCGACGCGGGCGCGGGTGGCGTGATGGTTGCGCTGAACTCGATCAACGGCGTGCCGGCCACCGCCAACACCTGGCTGATGAACGACCTGCTGCGCAAGGATTGGGGCTTCAAGGGCCTGGCGGTCAGTGACCACGGGGCGATTTTCGAGCTGATCAAGCATGGCGTCGCTCGTGACGGTCGCGAAGCCGCGAAGCTGGCGATCAAGGCCGGCATCGACATGAGCATGAACGACACCCTGTACGGCAAAGAGCTGCCGGGGCTGTTGAAGGCCGGCGAGATCGAACAGAAAGACATCGATAACGCCGTCCGCGAAGTGCTCGCCGCCAAGTACGACATGGGCCTGTTCAAGGACCCGTACCTGCGCATCGGCAAGGCTGAAGACGATCCGGCCGACACCTACGCCGAAAGCCGTCTGCACCGCGCCGAGGCCCGTGACGTCGCGCGCCGCAGCCTGGTGTTGCTGAAGAACCAGGGCGAGACCCTGCCGCTGAAGAAAACCGCGAAGATCGTGCTGGTCGGTCCGCTGGCCAAGGCGCCAATCGACATGATGGGCAGCTGGGCCGCCGCTGGCCGTCCGGCTCAATCGGTCACCTTGTTCGACGGCATGAACGCCGCTGTTTCAGACAAATCGAAGCTGATCTACGCCCGTGGCGCCAATATCACCAGCGACAAGAAAGTGCTGGATTACCTGAACTTCCTCAACTTCGATGCGCCGGAAGTGGTGGATGATCCGCGTTCCGCCCAAGTGCTGATCGACGAAGCGGTGAAGGCCGCCAAAGATGCTGATGTCGTGGTTGCCGCTGTCGGCGAGTCTCGTGGCATGTCCCACGAATCGTCGAGCCGCACCGACCTGAACATCCCGGCCAACCAGCGCGACCTGATCAAGGCGCTGAAAGCCACCGGCAAACCGCTGGTGCTGGTGTTGATGAACGGCCGCCCGCTGTCGATTCTCGAAGAGAAGGAACAGGCTGACGCGATTCTGGAAACCTGGTTCAGCGGCACCGAAGGCGGCAACGCCATCGCGGACGTGCTGTTCGGCGACTACAACCCATCGGGCAAACTGCCGATCACCTTCCCGCGTTCGGTGGGCCAGATTCCGACCTACTACAACCACCTGAGCATTGGCCGGCCGTTCACGCCGGGCAAACCGGGCAACTACACCTCGCAGTATTTCGATGACACCACCGGCCCGCTGTTTCCGTTCGGTTTCGGCCTGAGCTACACCGATTTCAGCCTGAGCGACATGGCCTTGTCGTCGACCACGCTGAACAAGACCGGCAAGCTCGACGCCAGCGTCATGGTGAAAAACACCGGCAAGCGCGACGGCGAAACCGTGGTGCAGCTGTACATCCAGGACGTGACCGGCTCGATGATCCGCCCCGTCAAGGAACTGAAGAACTTCCAGAAAATCACGCTGAAGGCCGGCGAACAAAAAGTCGTGCACTTCACCATCACCGAAGACGACCTGAAGTTCTTCAATGCCCAGCTCAAATACGCAGCGGAGCCAGGCAAGTTCAATGTGCAGATCGGCCTGGATTCCCAGGACGTGACGCAGCAGAGCTTTGAATTGCTGTAACTCCTGGCACACCGCAATAAACCTGCTCGCGATGAGGGCATAACATTCAACATCTTTGTTGGCTGTTACACCGCCATCGCGAGCAGGCTCGCTCCCACAGTGATTTTGGGTGTGACGACTATCCGCGTCGATCCAGCAGATTCACCACCAGCCGATCCACCCATCCCCAAACCCTTTGCTTGACCCGCCGCCACAGTGGCCGGCTTTGCCATGCCTCCAGGCTCACTTCCTGGCTCTGCGCAAAGTCCTTCTCGAAACTCGCCACTACCGCACGCGTCAACCCTGGGTCCAACGCTTCAAGGTTGGCTTCCAGATTGAAGCGCAGATTCCAGTGATCGAAATTGCATGAGCCGATGCTCACCCAGTCATCGATCAAGACCATTTTCAGGTGCAGGAAACACGGCTGGTATTCGAAGATCTTCACCCCGGACTTGAGCAATCGCGGGTAATAACGATGCCCGGCGTAGCGCACCGACGGGTGATCGGTGCGTGGCCCGGTCAGCAGCAGACGCACATCGACGCCTCGGCCGGCAGCCCTGCGCAATGAACGGCGGACTTTCCAGGTCGGCAGAAAGTACGGCGTGGCCAGCCAGACCCGCCGCTGACCGCTGTTCAGCGCTCGAATCAGCGATTGCAGGATGTCGCGGTGCTGGCGGGCGTCGGCATAGGCCACCCGCCCCATCCCTTCGCCCATGGACGGCACCCGTGGCAGACGCGGCAGGCCGAAGTGCGCCGCAGGTCTCCAGGCGCGGCGATGGCGGTTGGCGATCCATTGCCGGTCGAACAGCAGCTGCCAGTCGATGACCAAGGGGCCGGTGATTTCCACCATCACTTCATGCCATTCGCTGGTGTCTTCGCCCGGCGTCCAGAACTCGTCCGTGACGCCCGTGCCGCCGACCACCGCCAGACTCTGATCGACCAGCAACAGCTTGCGGTGATCGCGGTAAAAGTTACCGACCCAGCGTCGCCAGCTCAGGCGATTGTAGAAACGCAGTTCCACACCCGCCGCCATCAGGCGCTGACGCAAGGTCAAGGTGAATGCAAGGCTGCCGTAGTCATCGAACAGACAGCGCACACGCACGCCGCGCTCGGCGGCCTGCACCAACGCCTGCACCATGGCCTCGGCACAGGCGCCCGCTTCCACCAGATACAACTCCAGCTCGACCTGTTCTTCGGCGCGGGCAATCGCGACCAACATGCGCGGGAAAAACTCCGGGCCGTCGATCAGCAGTTCAAAGTGGTTGCCTGCCCGCCAGGGAAAGATTGCACCGGCCATGTCAGCGCGCCGTGAAAATCAGTACCGCACCCACCGGCACCGACAGACTGATGGCCGACAATCCAGCGACCTTGCGCAAACTTTCCAGGCCCGGTGCCAGATCGAAGTCTTCGGCATTGATGATAATCGGCTCGAGGGTCACCACCTGGAAGCGCCGGTCATCAAGACGGGTCGCCAGCAGTTCGGCGTTGTATTCGTGGGTTTTACCGTGAAGGTTGACGGTCAGCGGCAAGCGCAGCTCCAGTTGGGCACCGGGCGCGAGATCGCTAATCGGGCGCAGATCGATCTGCGCGGTGATCAGCGCTTCAGGGAAGGTCTGGATCTCAAACAGTTCCTTGCGCATGCGTTCGTCGCGCAGCGGGATGCCGCTGTTCACCGACTCCATCTCGACTTCCACCTCGGCCAGGCCCTTGGGGCTGACTTTGCCGTGCAACACCAGGAAGCGCTGCACTTCGGAAATGTTGGCGTTTTTGGTGCTGATGAAGGACAGCCGAGAGGACTCGCCATCGAGATACCAATTGGCCTCGGCCGACAACGAAGCGCCGGCCAGAAGCAGGAAGGCGAGGGTTTTGGAAAGGGACCGCTTGAACATAGAGACTCATGGGGCAAATAAACCTGAGCGAACCTTAACCGCCCTGAGGCAGGTTGCAAACTCTAATGCCACAACAGCCCTGCACCACAAGTAATTCCAGCGTGTTCAGGGTTGCAGGCGGCAGCCTTGGTGTTCGCCGATCCATTGCGCGCTGTTGCTGCGGCCCATGCCGCTGACGGTCACGCGCTGGCTGGCGGGGTCATCGGTGAAGCCGCTGGTGGGCAACCACTGCTTCACGTAGCGGTGGCAATACTCGGCGTCGTTCTTCATCACGTACCGGCACGAGCAATATTCCTTGGCGGTGTAGCCGCTGATGATGTCGGGGAACGCCCGCAACGCCACTCGCTCCTGCCAGATCCAGCCGAGCAAGGCTATCAGCGCTACTAACATCAGCGCGCTAAACGGTCGGCGACGAACAAAACGGTGGCGGTTCATGGCTGCACCTTCCCGGCAAAGGCCTTGAGCGCGAGCTTGAGCAATTCGTTGTGCTGATAGATCTCGTCGCGGTCATCGCCGTAGCGCACGATCACCAGCTGTTCGCCGGGAATCACGTACATCGCCTGCCCCCAATGGCCCAAAGCGGCAAAGGTGTCGGCCGGAGCATCCGGCCAGGGTCGGGCAGCGCCCTCCACCGCGCGATTGAGCCACCAATGACCGCCGGGGACCGCATCATCCTGATTGGCTTGATAACGGGCGAAGGGTTCGCGGTTGAAGGCGACCCAGTCTTTGGGCAGCAGCTGTCGATCACCCCAACGACCGTCACGCGCCATCAGCAGGCCGACGCGCGCCAGGTCCCGGGCGGTGAGGTAGGCATAAGAGGACGCGACGAAAGTGCCCGTGGCATCGGTTTCCCAGACGGCATGGCGAATTCCAAGCGGCTCGAACAATGCTGTCCATGGATAGTCCGGGTAACGGGCCGGGCCGACGATGGTTTTCAGCGCGGCGGCCAGCAGATTGCTGTCGCCACTGGAGTACCGAAAGGCCTGGCCTGGTTTGGCGTACTCAGCGTGATCGGCGGTGAACGCCGCCATGTCGTGATGACCCAGGGTGTAGAGCATGGCGACCACCGAGGACTTCAACGGCGCGTATTCGTAGTCTTCCTGCCAGTCCAGGCCTGAAGCCCAGTGCAACAGGTCGGCCAGGGTCATTGCCGGGTGTTTCGCCAACGGCGGGTAAAACCGCACCGCAGGGTCCTCAAGTTTGAAAAGGCCCTCGCCATAGGCCACACCCAGGACCGTGGCCATCAGGCTTTTGCTGATGGACCAAGTCAGGTGCGCGGTGTCGGCCGTGGTCGGGCCGGCGTAGCGTTCGTAGATCAGTTGGCCGTCGCGGATTACCAGCAAGGCATCGGTGCGGATGCCTTTTCGAGTGGTGTCATCGCGAGGCGGGAAGGCGTAAGTCTCCAGGGCTTGAAGTGCGGGGCCGGAGACGTTCGGGCCGGTCGACCATTGCTCGGTGGGCCAGGTTTCGGCGTGGGCCGTGAGGCAGAGCAGCAGCGTGAAAATCAGGGGCAAGCCTTTGAACATGGCGGGGGCTCGGCGGGGTGGGCTTGCTGAGCCTAGTCGAGGTTGATGACAGTTTTGGAATATGTGTCGCCTATGCGGCCGCCTTCGCGGGCAAGCCTCGCTCCTACAGGAGTTCGCGATCCAATATAGGAGCGAGCGGTGCGGCGATCCGACTTGCCCGCGAAGAGGCCTGTCAGATCGCCGCCAACGCCTTGGCCAATCGCTTGCCTCTGGCCCCCGCCGCCAGATCCATCACACTCTGATCACGCTGCCACATCGCCGCCCAGTGCTGCGGGCCATCAGCCAGAGCCTCGTTCAGCTCAGCCTTGAGCCCCTCGAATTGCGCAAACAATCCCCCCAGCAGCACATGCCCGGCCAGATTGTTCGGCGCCTGCCGGCTGACTTCCGCGCACCCGGCCAGCAGCGCCAGCAACCGCAATTGCAGGGCCTGCGGCCAGTCACTGTCCTGCCCCACCCCATACAGCCACGCGGTCATCGCGCTCAATACATAGATGTCTTCCAGCGTGCGGAACGGTTTGACGTAGGCATCCCAGCCATCCCCCGCGAGTAGTTCGCACTGGGCGTTGTCCAGAAACAACCGACCGTGGCTGATGTCCGGCATCAGCGCGATGGCCGGGAGTTTTTCCAGGCGCACGCCCGGTTCATCGGGATAGACCACCGCCAGACTCAAGCGCGGCGTTTCGCCGGACGCTTCACTGCGCGCGGCGACCAGCAGCCAGTCGGCCGCATCGCCAGCGGTGACGAAATCCTTGCGCCCACTCACGCGTAAATCGCTCAGACGCGTCTGCATGTCCGCCACCCGCAGACTGCGCTGTTCGGTGGCACACAACGCGCCGAGGCTCAGCGGCGCGCTCGGCCAGAGCATGCGCAGCGCCGCCTGATAGCCCACCAGAAACGCCAGCCCCGGCGTCGACATCAAACGCCCGCCGACCACCGCCAGTTCCAATGGCGTGACCGTGCCCAACGTGTGCAACAAGGTCGCGAACCCCTCCGCCAGGTCCGGGTTGACGGGCAGGCGATCGCGGCGATTCAACAGGTTTTGCCAGGGCATAAGAGGCTCCTTGTGGGCTGTCATGTAAGCATCACCAAAGCTTCATGGCGATGACACCGGGGCTACATAGCCTGACTTTGCACAACACGGCTGCATAAAGAAAGTCGATCGGCTTTAACCCAAGACGGGTTGACCAGCCCGCACGGAGATTCCCATGACTCAGATCGCCCGCATCAGCGACACCGGCAATGAACGCCGCCTGCAAGCCGAACGCCTGGTGGGCGCCGAGGCCTTGCAGGAAGCCCAGGCCTTGCGCTTCAACGTCTTCAGCGGCGAGTTCAACGCCAAGCTCAAAGGCGCGGAGTTGGGTCTGGACATGGACGACTATGATGTTCACTGCGCCCACATTGGCGTGCGTGACTTGAACACCGGCCGCCTGGTGGCGACCACCCGTTTGCTCGATCACACGGCCGCGAGCAGCCTGGGCAAGTTCTACAGCGAAGAAGAGTTCAGCCTCCATGGTCTGGTCCACTTGAAAGGCCCGATCCTGGAAATCGGCCGCACCTGCGTCGACCCGGCTTATCGCAACGGCGGCACCATCGCGGTGCTCTGGGGCGAACTGGCCGAAGTGCTGAATCAGGGCGGCTACAGCTATTTGATGGGTTGCGCGAGCATTCCGATGCAAGACGGCGGGATTCAGGCCCACGCGATCATGCAGCGTCTGCGGGAACGTTATCTGTGCACCGAACACCTGCGGGCCGAGCCGAAAAAACCGCTGCCGGTCCTGGACCTCCCGTCCAACGTGATCGCCGAAATGCCGCCGCT
Source organism: Pseudomonas sp. SJZ077 (assembly GCF_007993905.1). Taxonomy (NCBI): domain Bacteria; kingdom Pseudomonadati; phylum Pseudomonadota; class Gammaproteobacteria; order Pseudomonadales; family Pseudomonadaceae; genus Pseudomonas; species Pseudomonas sp. SJZ077. The sequence continues at coordinate 186,356 of NZ_VIUJ01000005.1, read as the reverse complement.
GCTCAAGGCCTACATGCGTCTGGGCGCGAAGATCTGCGGTGAGCCGTGCTGGGACGAAGACTTCCAGGTCGCCGACGTGTTCATCCTGCTCAAGCGCGACGAACTCTGCCCACGTTATGCCAAGCACTTCAAGGCGGCAGTCTGATGAGCCGGTTGCGGGTGTACGCGCGGATTGCGCGAGTGCTGGTGGTGGTCGCGCTGGGGTTGAGCATGGCCAGCGTGTTCGGGCTTTTCGAGCGGCTGGGCATTGCCCATTCGATGGTCCGCCGCCAACGCTGGTCGCGGTTTTTCATGGCGCGGTTGAGCAACGCCCTGCCCTTTCGCGTGACGGTTCACGGTGAACTGCCGAAGGAGCCGATGCTTTGGGTCAGCAATCACGTGTCGTGGACCGACATTCCGTTGCTGGGCATGCTCACGCCAATGTCGTTTCTGTCCAAGGCCGAAGTGCGCACCTGGCCGGTGGCCGGTTGGTTGGCGGCCAAGGCCGGCAGCCTGTTTATCCGTCGCGGCTCGGGTGACAGCCAGCTGATTCGCAAACAGATGACGCGCCACCTGGCGCAGGCACACCCACTGCTGATGTTCCCTGAAGGCACCACCACCAATGGACGCTCGTTGCGTACCTTTCATGGTCGCTTGTTGTCAGCAGCGATTGATTCTGAAGTGAAGCTGCAGCCGGTGGCGATTCGTTATCTACGTGACGGTGAACTCGACTCACTGGCGCCGTTCATTGGCGATGATGATTTGCTGTCGCACTTGATGCGGTTGTTCGCTAATGATCGCGGGGAAGTGGAAATCAAAGTGCTCAAGCCGATCGCTTGCGAAGGCCGGGAGCGTGCGGCGCTGGCGTTCGAGGCACAGCAGGCGGTGCAGAGGTCGTTGTTTGGGGCCATCCCTCAGGCGCAACCGGAACCGCTGCGCCCCGCGATCGCGGCGTGAAACAAATTCCCTGAAGAAACACCAAAAACCTTGTGGGAGCGAGCCTGCTCGCGATAGCGGTTTTACATTCAACAATGATGTGAATGACACACCGCTATCGCGAGCAGGCTCACTCCTACAAGGGGTTTAGGGTGCTGGATAGTTTTGGGCGAAATCCTGAAGCTGCGGATAGAACAACCGGAAATCCTCACTGAGCGGTTCGTACAGCCGACGCAATTCCTGCATCGCCCCCGCCAATTCCTCAGGCCGGGTCAACCGCCGCGAAATCCCCCGCAGCACTTGGTCCAGCACATCAAACTCCTGATAAGACCCCAACCAGTCATTCGACACCATGTGCGGCGCGATCCTCGCCAACCGCTCCGGCAATTGAGGCTCAGTCGACAGCACCCGATACACATCCGAGGTGAACCGCTCCAGCGGCTGGTCCGAGTAGAGGGTCCAGTCCCGCGCCAGGCAGTGGTCGAAAAACACGTCGAGCACGATCCCGGCGTAACGCCGGCGTGTGGTGGAAAATCGCGACAGCGAGGCATCCACCAACGGATGGCGGTCGGTGAAGACGTCGATGCTGCGATGTAGCTGGATGGCCGCTTCAATCTCCGGGTTGAACTGCCCTTGCAGCCGCCCCTTGACGAAATCGCCATACAGACTGCCGAGCAATTGACCGGGGCGCTGGCCACCGAGGTGGAGATGGGCGAGATAGTTCATGGGCGCAGCTTAGCATTGCGCCTTCGAATGTTGACACTCACCGTATCGTTATAACCCGATATAGCGATTTATGCGCTCATCAGACCAAAATCATATTTGTATATCGCGATCTACCGATTTAAAGTTCGCCACATCGCGATATAGCGTTTTACTCATCACGAGCCCAACCCCATGACCATCGACCTCGACGAAATAATAAAAGCCCTGGCACACCCAGTCCGCCGAGACATCCTCATCTGGCTGAAAGACCCCAAGACCCAGTTCCCGGAACAGATCCACAACCACGAGTACGGCATTTGCGCCGGACAGATCGATCAACGCTGCGGCCTGTCGCAGTCGACCGTGTCCGCCCATTTGGCGACCTTGCAACGTGCGGGACTGATCAGCAGCCAGAAAGCCGGTCAATGGCACTTCTTCAAGCGCAACGAGGACGTGATCCAGGCATTCCTCGCGGCCATCGTCAAGGAGCTCAGCGCTCCGACAAGGAATTAACCAATGCCCCTCTCGCTTCTCATTCTGGCCTTGAGCGCCTTCGCCATCGGCACCACCGAGTTCGTCATCATGGGCTTGTTGCCCGATGTGGCGGCTGACCTCGGCGTGTCGATCCCGGGCGCTGGCTGGCTGGTGACCGGTTACGCCCTGGGCGTGGCCATCGGTGCGCCGTTCATGGCACTGGCCACCTCCCGATTACCGCGCAAGGCTGCACTGGTAGCGTTGATGGGCATTTTCATCATCGGCAACCTGCTCTGTGCCATGGCGACCGATTACAACGTGCTGATGTTTGCCCGTGTGGTCACGGCCCTCTGCCACGGTGCGTTCTTCGGTATCGGTTCGGTGGTGGCGGCAGGTCTGGTTCCGGCGAACAAACGTGCCTCCGCCGTAGCCTTGATGTTCACCGGCCTGACCCTGGCCAACGTGCTCGGCGTTCCGTTGGGCACCGCGCTCGGTCAGGAAGCCGGCTGGCGCTCGACCTTCTGGGCAGTGACCGTGATTGGTGTGATCGCGTTGATTGGCCTGATCCGCTTCCTGCCGGCCAAGCGCGATGAAGAGAAACTCGACATGCGCGCCGAACTGCGCGCCCTCAAAGGCGCCGGGATCTGGCTGTCGCTGAGCATGACGGCGCTGTTCGCGGCGTCGGTATTCACCCTGTTCACTTATGTCGCCCCGCTGCTTGGTGATGTCACCGGCGTCTCGCCCAAAGGCGTGACCTGGACCCTGATGCTCATCGGACTGGGCCTGACGGTCGGCAACATCATCGGCGGCAAGCTGGCTGACAAAGGCCTGGCCGCAACGCTGATCGGCGTCTTCATCTCGATGGCCGTGATCTCGACCGTACTGACCTGGACCAGCGTCGCGCTGATCCCGGCCGAAATCACCCTGTTCCTCTGGGCCACCGCGTGCTTCGCCGCCGTCCCCGCCCTGCAAGTGAACGTGGTGACCTACGGCAAGGCCGCGCCGAACCTGGTGTCGACCCTGAACATCGGCGCTTTCAACATCGGCAACGCCTTGGGCGCCTGGGTCGGCGGCAGCGTCATCGCCCACGGTTTCGGCTTGACCAGCGTTCCACTCGCGGCAGCAGCACTGGCAGTACTCGCCCTGCTGGTGACCCTGATTACTTTCCGTCAGCGCGGTAATCCCGAACTGGCCCCTGCTATCAACTGATACTTCACGAGGGTTGTACTTAAATGACGACTATTTTCGATCCGATCAAACTGGGCGACATCGAGCTGGCCAACCGCATCATTATGGCGCCGCTGACCCGCTGCCGCGCCGACGAAGGCCGGGTGCCAAACGCCCTGATGGCCGAATACTACGTACAACGCGCCTCGGCCGGCCTGATCCTCAGCGAAGCCACGTCGGTCACGCCGATGGGCGTCGGCTACCCGGACACTCCGGGTATCTGGTCCAACGATCAGGTGCGTGGCTGGGCTAATGTGACCAAAGCGATCCACGGTGCGGGCGGCAAGATTTTCCTGCAACTGTGGCACGTCGGCCGGGTTTCCCACGAGTCGTACCTGAACGGTGAAGCACCAGTCGCACCGAGCGCCATCCAGCCAAAGGGTCACGTCAGCCTGGTTCGCCCATTGTCCGACTACCCAACCCCGCGCGCACTGGAAACCGCTGAAATCGCCGACATCGTCGACGCCTACCGCACCGGTGCCGAGAACGCCAAGGCTGCCGGTTTTGACGGCGTGGAAATCCACGGTGCCAATGGTTACCTGCTCGATCAGTTCCTGCAAAGCAGCACCAACCAGCGCACCGATAACTACGGTGGTTCCCTGGAAAACCGAGCGCGCCTGTTGCTGGAAGTAACCGACGCCGCAATCGAAGTCTGGGGCGCTGGCCGCGTCGGCGTGCACTTGTCTCCGCGTGCCGACTCCCACGACATGGGCGATGACAACCTGGCCGAGACCTTCACTTACGTCGCTCGCGAACTGGGCAAGCGTGGCATCGCGTTCATTTGCTCCCGTGAGAAAGAAGCCGGCGACAGCCTGGGTCCACAATTGAAAGAAGCGTTCGGCGGCCCGTACATCGTCAACGAACGCTTCACCAAGGACAGCGCCAACGCTTGGCTGGCCAGCGGCAAGGCAGATGCAGTCGCCTTCGGCGTTCCGTTCATTGCCAACCCGGACCTGCCGGCACGCTTGAAGGCGGATGCGCCGCTTAACGAAGCGCGTCCCGAGCTGTTCTACGCCAAGGGGCCCGTGGGTTACATCGACTATCCCGTGATGTAAGCATCCCCCTTGAAATGCAAAAGCCCCGACTCGAAAGAGCCGGGGCTTTTTGTTGCGCCATGTTTATTCACAGGGCTTCACACCGATTCACACGCACGACACAAAATCACTACAAAATACGTAGCTCGCTACCTTTCAACCTGACGAGCGTGCGTATATAAAAGCATCCCGGTGCATTAAGGCGAACATTGAAGGGATCAACGCTCGCCTTAATGGTTGACATAAACGGATCCAATTACGCATTTTGTTTTATTTGCGCAGGCTGGGGCTCAGGCGCAGCATGTCCAATCCTGTATTGACCCAACGCTCGGCTTCGGTGTGCAGGTGAAAACTGTCCGGGGCCAATAGCCACTGGTACAGCATGCCATCGATGTAGGCGTGCAGGCTGATGGCCGCGCGGACTGTGTCGAGGTCCTCGGGCATTTGCCCCCGATTCACCGCATTACTCAGGGCCAGGGCGATTCGCACATTGCAGTCGAGGCTGACTTCACGACGCTGCTGACGCAGATCGCACATTTCATCGGTGAATTCGCACTTATGAAACAAAATCTCATTGATGCGTCGGGTCTTCGGATCCAGGGCAACTTGATGAAACAAATGAATCAGCAGTTTGCGCATGCAGCCCAGCGGATCGAGCTCATCTTCGCTTTCACTGGCCCTGGCCATTTCATCCAGCGGCTCTTTCAAGCTATCGAGCATCGCCTGCACCAGATCCGCCTTGTTGCTGAAATGCCAGTAGATGGCGCCGCGAGTCACGCCGGCCAGAGTCGCGATGTCCGCCAGCGTAGTGCGAGCCACGCCTCTTTCATAAAAGGCTTTCTCTGCCGCTTCCAGTATCTGGCTGCGGGTTTCTTGAGCTTCCTCTTTGGTACGACGGACCATGGCAGTAAAACCTCAATCGGGATGCTTCAGCGATGTCTGAACAGCCGCTGAACAAAAGTGGGGCGAGCGCTCTTGGGACTCGTCCCCGGCTTACAATTCGAACCTTTGACGGGCGTTGGTAACGGGGTGGATACGCAGTCAAGGTGTTTACAAACAACCATGAACGTAAGTATATTCCTTAGCAAGCTACTTATCCACTCAGCACTCATTTTTTACCCTTTCACATTTCTAGTGCGTTTCTTGCGCGCCTGACCCGAGGATTTTCATGCAATTCAAGCCAGCTGTTACCGCTCTGGTCGCCGCCGTCGCCCTGGCATCACTGCTCAGCGGATGCAAAAAGGAAGAAGCGGCACCCGCCGCACCGCCTCCTCAGGTCGGCGTGGTCACCCTGCAACCTCAAGCCTTTACCCTGACGTCCGAACTGCCGGGGCGCACCAGTGCGTTCCGCATCGCCGAAGTTCGCCCACAGGTCAACGGCATCATTCTCAAACGTCTGTTCAAGGAAGGCGGTGACGTCAAGGCCGGCCAGCAGCTGTATCAGATCGATCCGTCGGTCTATGACGCTACGCTGAAAAGCGCCCAAGCCAACCTGCAACAGACGAAGTCGATCTCGGATCGCTACAAGCAGTTGGTCAACGAACAGGCCGTCAGCCGTCAGGAATACGACACGGCCGTGGCCAACCGCATGCAATCGGAAGCCGCGCTGCAAACCGCTCAGATCAATGTGCGGTACACCAAGGTCTACGCGCCGATTTCCGGCCGCATCGGCCGCTCGAACGTGACCGAGGGTGCGCTGGTCAGCAACGGCCAGGTCGATGCCATGGCGGTGATCCAGCAACTCGATCCGATTTACGTCGACGTCACCCAGTCGTCGGTCGAGCTGCTTGAGCTGCGTCGCGAACTGGAAAGCGGTCGCCTGCAAAAGGCTGGCGACACGGCAGCGGCGGTCAAGCTGACGCTCGAAGACGGCAGCCAGTACAAACAGGAAGGCAAGCTCGAATTCTCCGAAGTCTCGGTTGACCAGACCACCGGCTCCGTGACCTTGCGTGCAGTGTTCCCGAACCCAGATCACACGCTGCTTCCGGGCATGTTCGTACACGCTCAGCTCAAATCCGGTGTGAACGCCGCTGCCATTCTGGCGCCGCAACAAGGCGTAACCCGCGACCTCAAAGGCTCGCCGACCGCACTGGTCGTCGGTGCGGACAACAAGGTCGAACTGCGTCAGCTCAAGGCCAGCCGCACCGTCGGCAACCAATGGCTGATCGAAGACGGCCTGAAGGCCGGCGATCGTCTGATCACCGAAGGACTGCAATTCGTCAAACCTGGCGTCGAAGTCAAAGCCAGTGAAGCGACTAACGTTGGCGCAAAGAACCCGGCCCCCGCACAGGCAGCTGACAAGGCTTCCAGCGGCAAAGGGGAGTAAACCATGTCGAAATTTTTTATCGACCGTCCGATTTTCGCTTGGGTAATTGCCCTGGTGATCATGCTGGTCGGGGCACTCTCGATTCTCAAACTTCCGATCAACCAATACCCGAGCATTGCGCCTCCGGCCATTGCGATCCAGGTCACCTACCCAGGCGCGTCCGCACAAACCGTGCAGGACACCGTGGTGCAGGTCATCGAACAACAGCTCAATGGTATCGATAACCTGCGTTATGTCTCCTCGGAAAGTAACTCCGACGGCAGCATGACCATTACCGCGACCTTCGAGCAGGGCACCAACTCCGATACCGCGCAGGTTCAGGTCCAGAACAAACTGAACCTGGCCACCCCGCTGCTGCCGCAAGAAGTGCAGCAACAGGGTATCCGCGTGACCAAGGCAGTGAAAAACTTCCTGATGGTGATCGGCGTGGTATCTCGCGACGGCAGCATGACCAAGGACGACCTGTCCAACTACATCGTGTCGAACATGCAGGACCCGATCTCGCGGACCGCCGGTGTCGGTGACTTCCAGGTCTTCGGTGCGCAGTACGCAATGCGGATCTGGCTCGACCCGGCCAAGTTGAACAACTTCAACCTGACCCCGGGGGACGTGAAAGCCGCCATCGCCGCGCAGAACGTCCAGGTGTCGTCCGGTCAGCTCGGTGGTTTGCCTGCCGTGGCCGGCCAACAGTTGAACGCGACGATCATCGGCAAGACTCGTCTGCAAACGGCTGAGCAGTTCAAGGCCATCTTGCTGAAGGTCAACAAAGATGGTTCGCAAGTGCGTGTCGGCGACGTGGCGGATGTCGCTCTGGGCGGTGAAAACTACTCGATCAGCGCCCAGTTCAACGGTAGCCCGGCCTCCGGTCTGGCGGTGAAACTGGCCAACGGTGCCAACGCCCTCGACACTGCAAAAGCTCTGCGCAAAACCATCGAATCCCTCAAGCCGTTCTTCCCGCAAGGGATGGAAGTGGTGTTCCCGTACGACACCACACCGGTGGTGACCGAGTCGATCAAGGGTGTGGTTGAAACCCTGGTCGAAGCGATCGTGCTGGTGTTCCTGGTGATGTTCCTGTTCCTGCAAAACTTCCGCGCCACCGTCATCACCACGATGACCGTGCCCGTGGTACTGCTGGGGACCTTCGGAATCCTCGCGGCGTTCGGTTTCAGCATCAACACCCTGACCATGTTCGGTATGGTGCTGGCCATCGGTTTGCTGGTGGACGACGCCATCGTCGTGGTGGAGAACGTCGAACGGGTCATGAGTGAAGAAGGCCTGTCCCCCAAGGAAGCCACCAAGAAATCCATGGGGCAGATCCAGGGTGCACTGGTCGGTATTGCTCTGGTGCTGTCGGCGGTACTGTTGCCGATGGCGTTCTTCGGCGGTTCCACCGGTGTGATCTACAAGCAGTTCTCGATCACCATCGTCTCGGCCATGGCCCTGTCGGTACTGGTTGCCCTGATCTTTACCCCGGCGCTCTGCGCCACCATGCTCAAAGCGATTCCCAAGGGTGAGCACGGCGTCCCGAAACGCGGATTTTTCGGCTGGTTCAACCGCAACTTCGACCGTAGCGTGAAAAGCTACGAACGCGGCGTTGGCAACATTCTGCGCAACAAGGTGCCGTATCTGCTGGTGTACGTGATCATCGTCGTCGGCATGATCTGGTTGTTCCTGCGTATTCCATCCGCATTCCTGCCGGAAGAAGACCAAGGTGTACTGTTTGCCCAAGTGCAAACCCCGGCCGGTTCCAGTTCCCAGCGCACCCAAGTGGTCGTGGACGAGATGCGTGAGTTCCTGCTGCGTCCGGGCAAGGACGGCGGTGAAGGTGACGCGGTGGCCTCGGTGTTCACTGTGACCGGCTTCAACTTCGCCGGCCGTGGTCAGAGTTCGGGTATGGCGTTCATCATGCTCCGACCGTGGGCCGAACGTAACGCCGACAACAGCGTGTTCAAAGTCGCGGCCCGTGCCCAACAGCATTTCTTCACCTTCCGTGACGCCATGGTGTTTGCGTTCGCACCTCCGGCGGTGCTGGAGCTGGGTAACGCCACCGGTTTCGACGTGTTCTTGCAAGACCGTGCTGGTATCGGTCACGACGCACTGATGGCTGCACGCAACCAGTTCCTCGGCATGGCGGCGCAGAGCAAGGTGCTGTCGCAGGTCCGCCCGAACGGTCTGAACGACGAACCGCAATACCAACTGGAAATCGATGACGAGAAGGCCAGCGCCCTGGGCATTACCATCGCCGACATCAACAGCACCCTGTCGATTGCCCTGGGCAGTAGCTACGTCAACGACTTCATCGACCGCGGTCGGGTGAAGAAGGTTTACGTACAAGGCCAGCCGGGCGCTCGCATGAGTCCTGAAGACGTGAAGAAATGGTACGTACGCAACAGTGCCGGCACCATGGTTCCATTCTCCGCGTTCGCCAAGGGTGAGTGGATTTATGGGGCGCCGAAGCTGTCGCGTTACAACGGCGTAGAGGCGATGGAAATCCTCGGTGCCCCGGCACCCGGCTATTCCACCGGTGAAGCCATGGCCGAAGTCGAAGCCCTGGCCCAGAAACTCCCGGCCGGTGTTGGTATTTCCTGGACCGGCCTGTCGTACGAGGAGCGACTGGCGGGTTCGCAGGCGCCAGCGCTGTTCGCGTTGTCGATCCTGATGGTGTTCCTGTGTCTGGCCGCGTTGTATGAAAGCTGGTCGATTCCGATTGCGGTGGTGCTCGTGGTGCCGCTGGGGATTATCGGAGCCTTGATGGCGACCAGCTTGCGCGGTCTGTCCAACGACGTGTACTTCCTGGTGGGTCTGTTGACCACCATTGGTCTGGCGGCAAAAAACGCCATTCTGATCGTCGAGTTCGCCAAAGACCTGCATGAACAGGGCAAGAGCTTGCAGGAGGCCGCCATCGAGGCTTGCCGCATGCGTTTGCGTCCAATCATCATGACCTCCCTGGCGTTTGTCCTCGGCGTCGTGCCGCTGGCCATTTCCACTGGCGCCGGCTCGGGTAGCCAGCACGCCATCGGTACGGTGGTGATTGGCGGTATGATCACCGCCACCGTTCTGGCGATCTTCTGGGTCCCACTGTTCTTCGTTACCGTGTCGTCCATTGGCCAGCGCAAAAAAGCCGACCAGGATGACGCAATTGAACCTTCTAAAGAGGCTGGCCAATGAGCAAGTCGCTACTCTCCATCGTAGTTGCCGCCTTCGTGCTGAGCGGCTGCTCGCTGATTCCCGACTATCAGCAACCTGAGGCACCAGTGGCGGGCCAATACCCGCAAGGTCCGGCGTACTCGTCGGCCCAGGCGCCGAATCAGGCCGCTGCGGAACAGGGCTGGAAGCAGTTTTTCCATGACCCGGCACTGCAACAGCTGATTCAGGTGTCGCTGGAAAACAACCGTGACCTGCGTGTCGCCGCCCTGAACATCGACGCGTTCGCGGCTCAATACCGCATCCAGCGCGCCGATCTGTTCCCGGCCGTTTCAGCCAATGGCACCGGCAGCCGTCAGCGTCTTCCGGCTGACGCGTCGCAGACCGGTCAAGCGGGCATCAGCAGTTCCTACTCCGCTACGGTCGGTATCAGTGCTTATGAACTCGACCTGTTCGGTCGGGTTCGCAGCCTCAGCGAAGAAGCCCTGCAGAAGTACTTCGCGACAGAAGAAGGCCGTCGCAGCACGCAGATCAGTCTGGTGGCCAGCGTGGCCAATGCCTACCTGACCTGGCAGGCCGACAAGGAACTGCTGAAACTCACCCAGGACACCCTCGGTGCGTTCGAGGAGAGCTACAAGCTCACCGCGCGCAGCAACGAAGTCGGTGTGGCCTCGGCCCTGGACCTGGCCCAGTCGCGCACCTCGGTGGAAAACGCCCGGGCGCAACTGGCCAAGTACACCCGTCAGGTGGCGCAGGACGAAAACAGCCTGGTGCTGCTGCTCGGCACCGGCATCCCGGCCAATCTGCGAGAAGCCAAACCGCTGTCTGACGACCTGCTGAGCGACGTACCGCCCGGTCTGCCATCGGACTTGCTGCAACGTCGTCCGGATATTCTCCAGGCCGAGTACAACCTGAAAGCTGCCAACGCCAACATCGGCGCGGCACGGGCGGCGTTCTTCCCGAGCATCAGCCTGACGGCCAATGCCGGGACCCTGAGCCCGGACTTGTCCGGTCTGTTCAAGGGCGGCTCGGGCACCTGGTTGTTCTCGCCGCAGATCAACCTGCCGATCTTCAATGCCGGCAGCCTGCGCGCCAGCCTGGATTACTCGAAAATCCAGAAAGACATCGGCGTGGCGAACTACGAGAAGTCCATTCAAACGGCCTTCCAGGAAGTCGCCGACGGCCTGGCCGCCCGCCAGACCTACACCGATCAGTTGCAGGCGCAGCGTGATTTCGTCACCGCCAACCAGGACTACTACCGTCTGGCCGAGCGTCGCTACCGTATCGGTGTCGACAGCAACCTGACCTTCCTCGACGCCCAGCGTCAGTTGTTCAGCGCCCAGCAGGTGCTGATCACTGATCGTCTGGCGCAGCTGATCAGTGCGGTCAATCTGTACAAGGCACTGGGTGGTGGCTGGAACGAGCAGACGGCGAAAGTCGAACCGCTGAAAGAAGAAGCGCCGAAGATGAAGTTGTTCTGATAGCGCTGTAAGACAAGAGGCCCACCTTTTGGTGGGCTTTTTGTTGCCTGCGGGAAAAGGTGTGGTGTCAGTAATGGCCTCTTCGCGGGCAAGCCTCGCTCCTGCAGTGTCCGCGCCGAATCATATTCCATGAAACCCGCACACCCCGTAGGAGCGAGGCTTGCCCGCGAAGAGGCCAGCCCATAAACACAAAAACCTCAGACCAACATGCGTTCGATAACCGCCCAAAACCCGCTTTCCCCGATTGAACCCTCCAGCCCATCCCCCGCACCATTCGTCGCACAAGACCAATAACATCAGGTTCGACACCATGCCCCCGCGCCCTGCCCTGTCCGGCTGATCCCACCCCGTTTTTCACGATATCGAATCCCTTGTCTGCAACGGCCACGTTGCGGCAGCGCACCGTTTCATCCCTAACAATTAGAGAGACCCGAGCCCATGACGCCTTCCACCACGCCGTACTACTTCCCAAGCCTGATAGCCATCGCCCTGGCCTGCGCGGCCCTGCCTGCCATGGCCGAGGAGTCGGGTTTTGTCGAAGGTGCCAAGGTCAACCTGAACCTGCGCAATTTCTACATCAACCGCAACTTCACCAACCCGACCAAGGCCCAGGGCAAGGCTGAAGAATGGACACAAAGTTTCATTCTCGACGCCAAATCCGGCTTCACCCAAGGCACCGTCGGCTTCGGCATGGATGTGCTGGGCTTGTATTCGGTGAAGCTCGACGGCGGCAAAGGCACGGGCGGGACTCAGTTGCTGCCGCTGGATCACGACGGTCGCCCGGCGGACAGCTTTGGTCGCACCAACGTGGCGTTTAAGGCCAGGTTGTCGCAGACCGAAATCAAGGTCGGTGAATGGATCCCGGTGCTGCCGATCCTGCGCTCGGACGACGGTCGCTCCCTGCCGCAAACCTTTCGTGGCGGCCAGATCACCTCGAAAGAAATCGCCGGCCTGACGCTCTACGGCGGCCAGTTCCGCGCCAACAGCCCCCGTGACGACAGCAGCATGAGCGATATGTCGATGACCGGAAAACCGGCGTTTACCTCCGACCGCTTCAACTTCCAGGGCGGCGAATACGCCTTCAACGACAAGCGCACCCAGATCAGCCTGTGGAACGCCGAACTCAAGGACATCTACAGCCAGCAATACGTGAACCTGATTCACAGCCAACCCCTCGGCGACTGGACCCTGGGCGCCAACCTGGGTTTCTTCTATGGCAAGGAAGATGGCAGTGCCCGGGCCGGCGATCTGGACAACAAGACCTGGTCGGGCCTGTTCTCGGCCAAATACGGCGGCCACACCTTCTACGTTGGCCTGCAAAAACTCACTGGCGACAGCGGGTGGATGCGGGTCAATGGCACCAGCGGCGGCACCCTGGCCAACGACAGTTACAACGCCAGTTATGACAATGCGAAAGAAAAATCCTGGCAGGTACGGCATGACTACAACTTCGTCGCCCTCGGCATCCCCGGCCTGACCTTGATGAACCGCTACATCAGCGGCGACAACGTGCACACCGGCACAATCACCGATGGCAAGGAATGGGGCCGCGAAAGCGAATTGGGCTACACCGTGCAAAGCGGCGCGCTCAAAGACCTCAACGTTAAATGGCGCAACTCGACCATTCGTCGGGACTTCAGCAACAACGAGTTCGATGAGAACCGGTTGATCGTCAGCTATCCGATCAGTTTGTTGTAACCGCACCCTGGCAGCGGTCGAAGTCAAAAGGCCGCTGCCTGTAACCACCTGTCGGCTTGCCTGGCATTTTGCGAGTGGGCAGATACAGTCAAAAAGCGTGTTTAATTCTCCATCACTGCTGTAGGAGCCCCTGTTTTCTTCCGTTATCTCCGGATGCTGTACGCGAAGCTGCCATGACCCAGGAGGTCAGGTATGAGCAAGCGAATAGTTATCGTCGGTGGCGGCGTTGGTGGAACCATGCTGGCCAATCAACTGGCCAGCAAGCTGTATCCGGAAATCCTGCGCGGCGAAGTCTCGATTGCACTGCTGTCCAATTCCCCCGATCACTTCTATAAACCTGCGTTCATGTACGTGGCGTTCAACCTGTTCTTTGAAGAAGAACTCAAGCGCCCGGAACGTTCACTGTTGCGCCCGGAAATCGAGTTCCATGTCGATGAAGTCGTGCGTTTCGATTTCAACCGACAACACCTGCAAACCCGCAGCGGTAAGCAGTACGGCTATGACTTTTTAGTCATCGCCACCGGATGCGTGCCGGCCCCGGAACGTATCGAAGGCTTGAAAGAAGCCGGCGATCATTTCTATCAGTACGCGCCCGCCAGGCAACTGGCGCAAAAACTGAGCACGATCGAAAAAGGCCGCATCTTCATTACCGTGTCCTTCCCGAAAACACCCAATGTCCCGCATCAATGCGGTATCGCGCCCGTCGAAACCACATTGATGCTCGATGATTTCTTGCGGCGTCGTGGGGTGAGAGACCAGGTGGAAATCGTCTACACCTACCCGACCACGGCTCAACTACTGCGCAACTGCCTGTTCCTGCAACGCCCGACCGGGGAAATTCTGCCGGGTATCTTTGAACGGAAAAATATTCGCTTTCAACGCGGCTTCACGCTCAAACGAGTCGATCCGGATAAAAAAATCGCGTACTCCGAGGAAGGTGACGAGCAACCCTTCGACATTCTGATGGCGACACCACCGATCAGGGCCGTGGACGCTGTGCTCGAGTCCGGCGCCTCGCAAGCGCCCAACGACGAAGGCTGGCTGCCGACCCACCATGAAACGTTGCAGGTCTACGGCCTGGAAAACGTCTACGTCATCGGTGATACCGTCGACTTGCCTGTCAGCAAAGCCGGCGGGGCATGCCATAACCAGGCGCCGGTGATCGCCAACAACATCGCTGCCGAAATTCGTCTGGGCACCCCCATCGCCGTCTACGACGGACGTGTTCAGGCCGTGGCACAAATGGGCCTGGATGCCGGCATACCGCTTTGGTACGACTACCAGCACGATGTCCGGCCCACCCCGGCCACCAAGCTCGGCGGGTTGCTCAGAAACGGATTCAACCGTGGACTGTACTGGGCGGTTGCCCGCGCAATGCTTTGATCGGCCCGGGGAGAGGAGTAAATCGTAATGAACGTCTCAAATGAATCAATCACACCCCCCATCAGCCCTGGATCAGACGCGCTGATGGAAAAGCTCAAACCGTTGATTGACGGCGGTCGACTGGACAACCTGGTGGACCTGCTTTCACTGATCAGCGACCTCGTCGATCTACTGGACCCGGCCATGGTGGAGAAACTGGCGCGGCTGTTCGAAGGCGCGACCGAGGCAACCTGGAGCGTCAGCAATGCCGTGCGCATGGCAAAAGCCGATAGCACAGCAAACGAGCAGCCCCCTGGCTTTTACCAGCTACTGAAATTATTGCGCGAACCCGACACGCGAAGAGGGGTGGGGTTTGCACTCAAAACCCTCAACGTCATTGGAAGACAACTTTGAACGTCCAGAGAGGACAACCTCATGAGCACCAAACTGCAAAGAGCAAGGACGGCTGACTGGGACGCCAAGGCCTATCAACAATTCTCACGTCTTCGACAACGGCCGGTGAACGAGCTACTCGACCGCGTCGACCTTGAAAACCCCAAACGCATCTACGACCTCGGCTGTGGCACCGGCATTGCGACTCAAGCTTTGGCCAAACGCTGGCCCCGCGCACACCTGATGGGCATCGACAGTTCGGAGCAAATGCTTCAGGAGGCCAGAGGCTTGCCGATCAAGGCGCTGTGGAAGCAGTGCGATCTACAGAACTGGCAGCCGGAGCAACCCGCCGACCTGCTCTTTGCCGCCGCCGTGCTGCACTTCATCGACAGTCACGAACAGTTGTTGCCGCGTTTGCTCGATTATCTCAACCCGGGTGGTTGTCTGGCGGCGCACATGCCCGACTGGCGGGATGCGGTGTGGTATCAGCTGGTGCTCGACACCCTCAACGATGGAGGCTCCGACGGCAAACCGCTCGGCTCCCCGCAAGTGCGCGAGAGGATGGCGGCGCGGCCGTTGCTGTCACTGGAAAATTACCACCGGTTGCTCGCACCGATCACCCGGACGCTGGACATCTGGGAGACCGAGCAGTTGCAGGTCGTGGACGGCAAGTCGCCGATTTATGACTGGATCAAGGTCTCGGCCTTGCGGGCGGTGATGCAAGGCTTGAAGGATGACGAACAGGCGCGGTTCATTTATCACTTCATGATGCGGGTGCATGCGCATTACCCGCGAGAATACGATGGGCGCACGCTGTTTCCGTTCAAGCGGATCTTCATTGTCGCCACCGTTTGACCCTGTGGTCACCGCGCTTGCCCGCGATGGCGGTGTGTCATTCACCATCGATGCAAGCTGACCCACCGCTATCGCGAGCAGGCTCGCTCCCACACGGGTCCTGTGTGAACACAAGTCATGTACTCACCGGACATCCCCTGCAGGAGCGAGCCGGCTCGCGATGGCGTCAGCTCAGACACCGCAAATCGCCAGGATCACTCCCGCGATTCAACCCCAAGCTCATCCCACACCGACTCCGCCAAATGGAACGTCGCATTGGCCGCCGGGATGCCGCAGTAGATCGCGCTCTGCATGATCACTTCCTTGATCTCGCCGCGGGTCACGCCGTTGTTGGCGGCGGCGCGCAGGTGCAGTTTGAGTTCTTCGTTGCGGTTCATGCCGATCAGCATGGCGATGGTGATCAGGCTGCGGGTATGGCGTGGCAGGCCCGGCCGGGTCCAGATGTCGCCCCACGCGTGGCGGGTGATCATTTCCTGGAACTCCGAGTTGAACTCGGTCAGGGCATTCAGGCTGCGGTCGACATGGGCGTCGCCGAGCACCGCGCGACGGACTTCCAGGCCGTCGTCGTAACGTTGTTTCTCGTCCACAACAATCCCCTTAATCAGCTGACAAAAACGTCAGGACCCGGTCACTGAACGCAGCACCGGCCTGAACGTTGGACAAGTGCGCGGCGTAGAACTCGGCGTATTCGGCGCCCTGCACGTGCTCCTGAATAAAGTGCCCACCGGACGGCGGCGTGACCGCGTCTTCGGTGCCGGCAATGACCAGCAGCGGCACCTTGATCGCGGACAGCTGATCACGGAAGTCGGCATCGCGCACGGCGGCGCAGTTGGCGGCATAACCCTCTGGCGAAGTGGCCGCGAGCATGTCAGTAATCCGCTTCGCGGCGGCCGGGTTGGCCTCGGCAAAGTCGGGGGTAAACCAGCGCGCAATCGACGCATCGCGCAAGGCGACCATGGCCGCCTGACCGTCACGCAGCACGGTTTCGATCCGTGGATTCCACACCGATGGATCGCCGATTTTCGCGGCGGTGTTGCACACCACCAACTTATTCAATCGATCACCGGCATTGATGCCCAGCCACTGGCCGATCAAGCCACCCATGGACAGGCCGCAGAAATGCGCACGTTGGATGTGCAGCGCATCCAGCAGCGCCAGCACGTCGTGGCCCAGTTGCTCGATGCTGTATGGCCCCGGCGTGACCAGCGATTTTCCGTGGCCACGGGTGTCGAAACGCAGCACCCGGAAATGCTCGGAGAACGCGGCGACCTGCGCGTCCCACATGTGCAGGTCGGTGCCCAGCGAGTTGGACAGCACCAGCACCGGTGCATCCGCCGGGCCATCAAGTTGGTAATGCAGTTCGCCCTCGGCGAGTTGTACAAAAGCCACAGCAATCTCCTTCAGGCAGTCAACGCAGAATGTTCAGCCACCGCTCGCTCGACCCAGGTATGGGCCTGACCAAGGTAATGGGCGGGGTCCAGCAGACGATCGAGTTCCAGGGCCGACAACTCGGCGGTCACTTGCGACTCTTCGCCGAGCACCGCTCGCAGATGACGTTGCTCGGCCACCGCACGTTTGCAGCAGCGCTCCAGAAGATGGTGCGCAGTGTCGCGGCCAACCCGTTGGGCGAGGACGATGCTCACCGCCTCGGCCAGCACCAGGCCTTGGGTCAGGTCGAGGTTGCGGGCCATGCGGTCGGCGTCCACTTCCAGCCCGTCCGCCACCAGCAGCGCTTGCTTGAGGCTGCCGGACACCAGGCAGCAAATCTCCGGCAGGGTTTCCCATTCGGCATGCCACAGGCCCAGGCTGCGCTCGTGTTCCTGCGGCATGGCGCTGAACAGGGTCGAGAGCAAACCGGGAACGCGGGTCGCCGCACCGATCAGCACCGCGGCGCCCACCGGGTTGCGTTTGTGCGGCATGGTCGAGGAACCGCCCTTGCCCGGTGCCGACGGCTCGAACACTTCGCCGGCTTCGGTCTGCATCAACAGACTGATGTCGCGGCCGAGTTTGCCGAGGCTGCCGGCGATCAAACCGAGTACCGCGCCGAACTCCACCAAGCGGTCTCGCTGGGTGTGCCAGGGTTGGTCCGGCAGGGTCAGTTGCAGCTCACCGGCCAAGGCTTCGGCAATCGGCATCGCTTGCTCGCCGAGGGCTGCCAGGGTTCCGGAGGCGCCGCCAAATTGCAGCACCAGCAACCGAGGCTTGAGATCTTGCAGACGTCGGCGGCTGCGAGTGACGGCGCCCAGCCAACCGGCGATTTTCATGCCGAGGGTGACGGGCGTGGCGTGCTGCAACCAGGTGCGCCCGGCCAGCGGCGTGGCGACGAAGCGTAACGCCTGGGTCGCCAAGGTCTCGCCCAGTTGCGCCAGATCGCTTTCGATCAGCGCCAGCGCGCGGCGCAGTTGCAGCACCAGGCCCGTGTCCATTACGTCCTGACTGGTGGCGCCCAGATGCACGTAGCGTTCTGCTTCGGCATCGTTGGCGGCGATCTGTTTACCCAACGCCTTGACCAACGGAATCGCCGAATTGCCCGCCGTGGCAATCGCCTCGCCGAGTGCTGAAAAGTCGTAATGCCCAGCCTGACAAGCCGCTGCGATCGAGGCGGCAGCCGACAGCGGAATCAAACCCGCGCTCGCCTCGGCCCGGGCCAGTGCCGCTTCGAAATCAAGCATGGCCTGCACCCGGCCTTGATCACAAAACACCTCACGCATATCGCGTGCCGTGAAATAGGCATCGAACAATTGATTGCCCGGTCGCTGATTCATAGACAGTCCCTGAAGGCGTAGGCCGGTCGGGCCCACGCGGTTGGATCAAAGGTCGTGGTGCAAATACTTGGCCTGTTTCGGCAGGCGCAGGCTGAACAGGAACGCCACCGCCATCATCACCGTCACGTACCAGTAGAAGGAGTTTTCAATGCCCGCGGCTTTAAGGCTCAGGGCGACGTATTCCGCCGAACCACCGAAGATCGCGTTGGCCACCGCAT
This sequence comes from Pseudomonas sp. SJZ077, assembly GCF_007993905.1. NCBI lineage: Bacteria > Pseudomonadati > Pseudomonadota > Gammaproteobacteria > Pseudomonadales > Pseudomonadaceae > Pseudomonas > Pseudomonas sp. SJZ077. The sequence goes on along the minus strand of NZ_VIUJ01000005.1, from coordinate 167,759 downwards.
ACGCCAGGCCGACACCGAGTGCGCGCACTTCCGGCGGGAACATCTCGGCTTTTACCAGGCCACTGATGGAGGTGTAGAAACTGACGATCGCCAGCGCCACGGTAATCAGCACAAAGGCCAGGAACGGACTGCTGACACTTTTCAGGCTCAGCAGAATCGGCACAGTACACAACGTACCCAATGCACCGAACCACAGCATCGAGTTACGGCGACCGATCTTGTCCGCGAGCATGCCGAACAGCGGCTGCATGCACATATAAAGGAACAGCGCGCCGGTCATGATGTAACTGGCGGTCTTGGCGTGCATGCCGGCGGTGTTCACCAGGTACTTCTGCATGTACGTGGTGAACGTGTAGAAAATCAGCGAGCCACCGGCGGTGTAACCGAGCACGGTAATAAAGGCCGCTTTATGATCACGGAATAACGCACGAATGCTGCCGGCGTCCTTGTTTTCACGCATTTCCTTGCTGGTGGTTTCCTTGAGCGAACGACGCAGGAACAGCGAGATCAATGCAGCCACGGCGCCGACCACAAACGGGATCCGCCAGCCGTAGGCACGCAGGTCATCTTCAGTGAGGAACTGTTGCAGGACCACCACCAGCGACACCGCCAGCAACTGCCCGCCAATCAGCGTCACGTACTGGAACGAGGCGAAGAACCCGCGCTGGCCCTTGAGGGCGACTTCGCTCATGTAGGTTGCGGTGGTGCCGTACTCACCGCCCACCGACAAGCCCTGCAGCAAACGGGCGAACAACAGCATGATCGGCGCCCAGACGCCAATGTCCTTGTAGGTCGGCAGGCAGGCGATGAGCAACGAACCGAAACACATCATCAGAATCGAGATCAGCATCGAATTCTTGCGCCCGTGCTTGTCCGCGACACGGCCGAAAATCCAGCCGCCAATCGGCCGCATCAGGAACCCGGCCGCAAACACGCCGGCGGTATTCACCAGCTGCACAGTCGGGTTATCGGACGGGAAAAAGGCCGGCGCAAAGTAGATCGCGCAAAAGGCGTAGACGTAGAAGTCGAACCATTCAACGAGGTTGCCGGACGAGGCGCCGACAATGGCGAAGATCCGTTTGCTGCGCTCTTCGCCGGTGTAGTGCGCTGGAATAGCGGTAGGAGTTGTCATTGTTTTTCACTCTTTGGGGACCATGACATTCTAGACACACTTTGCAACAGTCCCGTTCCACAGTTGGCAATACTGTCCTCTGTAAGGAGTGAGCCGGCTCGCGATGGCGGAGTGTCATTCAGCACTGAAGGCACTGATACACCGCCATCGCGAGCAGGCTCACTCCTACAGGGATCTGCGGTGTTTTCAGTAGTCGAAGAACACCGTCTCCGCATCGGTGCCTTGCAGAATCACATTCCACTGGTACACACCGGACGCATCCTGCTTCGCCAACAAGGTACTGCGGCGCTCGGCCGGCACACACTCCAGCAACGGGTCGTCGACGTTCGCCGGTTCGCCCTCAAAGTAAATCCGCGTCAGCAAGTGCTTCACCAACCCGCGAGCGAACACCAGCACCACCAAGTGCGGCGCCTGGGTCGAGCCCTTCAGGCCTTCTACCGTTCCGGGTTTGATCGTGGTGAAACGAAAGCGCCCTTCGGCGTCCACCGGCACCCGGCCGAAGCCTTCGAAATTCGGGTCCAGGGGTTTGGCCTGGTCGTCTTCGGGGTGGTCGTACTTGCCGGCGGCGTTGGCCTGCCAGACTTCCAGCATCGCGTCGTTAACGAAATCGCCATTGCCATCGACGACTTGCCCGGTGATCGCCACGCGCTCGCCCAGGGTTTGTTCGACCGTCAGGTCTTCGCGGTTCAGCCAGGTCAAACCAATGTGGTAATACGGCCCGACGGTGTGGGATGTGGTCGCGTTCAGCGTCATCTTATTTCTCCATCGGCGTGGCTTCACGGCCGCGCAAGACGATGTCCCAGCGATAACCGAGGGCATAGGAAGGGATGGTTTTTTCCAGATCGAAACTGGCGATCAAACGCTCTTTGGCGCTGGTGTCCGGTACGCAGTTGTAGATCGGGTCATAAGCCAGCAGCGGGTCGCCGGGGAAATACATCTGCGTGACCAGCCGCGTCAGGATGCTCGGCCCAAACAGCGAGAAATGAATGTGCGCCGGACGCCAGGCGTTGTGGTGGTTGCCCCACGGGTAAGCGCCGGGCTTGATGGTCTGGAATTGATACCAACCATCGGCGTCGGTCACGGTGCGACCGGTACCGGTGAAGTTCGGGTCCAGCGGCGCGTCGTGCAGGTCGCGGGCATGGTTGTAGCGCCCGGCGGCATTGGCCTGCCAGATCTCCACCAGAATCCCCGGCACCGGCAAGCCGTCTTCATCCAGCACGCGGCCGTGGATGATGATGCGCTCGCCCAACGGTTCGCCCGCGTGCTGCACCGTCAGGTCGTTGTCCTTCTCGTTGATACGCTCGGCGCCGATGGTCGGGCCGGTAATTTCCGACAACGAATGCGGCAAAAACACCAACGGCTTGGACGGCGCGCGAAGGTTGGTGGATTGATAAGTCGGGTGCAGGTAGTCCGGCTGGGTGCCTTCCTGCGGGCGACGGTAACCAGGCTTGTCAGTCATTTCGCTTTCCTCTGTTCTTATTAGTCTGCCGGGCGTCAGACGCGTTCGATGGCCAAGGCCAGACCCTGGCCGACACCGACGCACATGGTCGCCAGGCCTTTGTTGCCGCCCGTTTTTTCAAGCTGATGCAACGCTGTCAGGACCAGGCGCGCACCGCTCATGCCCAACGGATGGCCCAAGGCAATGGCGCCACCGTTCGGGTTGACCTGGGCCGCGTCGTCCGCCAAGCCCAGCTCACGCAGTACCGCTAACCCTTGGCTGGCAAAGGCTTCATTGAGTTCGATCACATCGAAATCGCTGACGGCCAGCCCGAGGCGCTCGGTCAATTTGCGCACCGCCGGCACCGGGCCGATGCCCATTACCCGTGGCGCGACACCGGCGCTCGCCATACCCAGCACTTTGGCGCGGGCGGTCAGGCCGTGTTTCTTCACTGCTTCAGCGGAGGCCAGAATCAACGCCGCTGCGCCGTCGTTCACACCGGAAGCGTTGCCGGCGGTGACGGTTTTGCCTGGACCGTTGACGGGCTTCAGCTTGGCCAGGGTTTCCAGCGTGGTGTCGGCACGAGGATGCTCATCCTGGCTGACGACGGTTTCGCCTTTCTTGTGGGCAATCCGCACTTCGACGATTTCTTCAGCGAAAAATCCTGCAGCTTGCGCAGCGGCTGTGCGCTGCTGGCTGCGCAGGGCGAAAGCGTCCTGATCCTCGCGAGACACTTCGTAATCGTCGGCCACGTTGTCGGCGGTCTGCGGCATCGCATCGACGCCGTATTGCGCTTTCATCAACGGGTTGATGAAGCGCCAGCCGATGGTGGTGTCTTCCAGCTTCATGTTGCGCGAGTACGCCGCATCGGCCTTGCCCATCACGAAGGGTGCGCGGGACATCGACTCGACGCCGCCGGCAATTGCCAGTTCCATTTCGCCACTGGCGATTGCGCGGAAGGCGGTGCCGATCGCATCCATACCCGAGGCGCAGAGGCGATTGAGCGTGACGCCAGGAATGCTTTCCGGCAGCCCGGCCAGCAACAGCGCCATGCGGGCGACGTTGCGGTTGTCTTCGCCGGCCTGGTTGGCGCAGCCGAGGAACACCTCGTCCACTGCGTTCCAGTCCACCGACGGGTTGCGTTCCATCAAGGCCTTGATCGGCACGGCGGCGAGGTCGTCTGCACGCACCGCTGACAAGCCGCCGCCGAAACGGCCGATAGGGGTGCGAATCGCATCGCAGATATAAACGTCGCGCATCACGCTTCTCCCGGTGTCTGGCCGTGGGCGGCGGCGGTGCGGGCTTCCAGGTCCCTGAGCGCCTTAAGCTCAACATCCGTTGGCTCAGCCGTATTTTCGACATTGCCTGCGAAGCGAATTGCCCAACCGGTGGCGGCAATCACTTGCTCGCGAGTCACGCCCGGGTGCAGCGCGGTGACTACGAATTCATGGGTGTCCGCTTCGGGCTCCATGATGCACAGGTCGGTAATGATGCCGACTGGCCCGGCGCCCGGAAGGCCGAGACGCTTGCGCGAATCACCGCCCTCGCCATGACCGACCGAGGTGATGAAGTCGAGTTTGTCGACGAAGGAGCGCGCCGATTGCTTGAGAATGATGAGTACGCTTTTCGCCGAGCCGGCAATTTCCGGCGCGCCACCGGCACCGGGCAGGCGGACTTTCGGTGCGTGGTAATCACCGACCACGGTGGTGTTGATGTTGCCGAAGCGGTCGACCTGCGCGGCGCCGAGAAAACCGACGTCAATGCGCCCGCCCTGCAACCAGTAGCGAAAAATCTCACCGGTCGGGACGACAGTGTCGGCGGTTTCCGCCAGTTCGCCGTCACCGATCGACAGCGGCAATACGCTTGGCTTGGCACCGATCGGACCCGATTCGTAGATCAGGACCACATCCGGCGAAGACGTCAGGCGCGCCAGGTTGGCGGCTTTCGACGGCAGGCCGATGCCGACGAAGCACACCGAACCGTTCTTCAGGCGGCGGGCAGCGGCGACGGTCATCATTTCGTTGGTGGTGTAAGTCATTACTTGGCCTCCGAAGCAGCGGCCAGTTTGGCCTGGAACTCGCTGAAGTCAGCGCAGCCGTGGATGTATTCGTCGATCCACGCGGTGAAGGTTTCACGGTCGCGGGCAATCGGGTCCCAAGCCTGGTAGAAGCGGTTGTCGCGTTCGTTGTAACCGTGGGCGTAGGACGGATGCGCGCCGCCAGGCACATGGCAGACCGCGCTCAAGGCCCAGGTCGGCAGCACGCAAGAATTCATTGGTGCATTGAGGTCGTCGACGATTTCCTCGACGGTGACGATGCAACGCTTGGCCGCCAGCGCGGCTTCTTTTTGAACGCCGAGAATGCCCCACAGCAGCACGTTGCCTTTGCGGTCGGCTTTCTGCGCGTGAATCACGGTGATGTCCGGGCGTACCGAAGGCACGGCGGCCAACACTTCGCCGGTGAACGGGCAGGTGACGGTTTTGATCAGCGGGTTGACCTTCGGCAAGTCGGAACCGGCGTAGGCACGCAGTACCGCGAACGGCAGGCCGGAGGCGCCAGCGACGTAGGCATTGGCCAGGTCGGCGTGGCTATGCTCTTCGATTTCCAGCGCGTGCGGCCACTGCTTCTCGACCGCGTCACGCAGACGATGCAGCGAACCGACACCCGGGTTGCCGCCCCAGGAGAAGATCAGCTTGCGAGCACAACCGGCGCCGATCAACTGGTCGTAGATCAGGTCAGGCGTCATCCGCACCAGCGTCAGATCTTTCTTGCCCTGGCGAATGATTTCGTGACCGGCCGCCGTAGGGATCAGGTGAGTGAAGCCTTCGAGCGCGACGGTATCGCCGTCGTTGACGAATTGCTTCACCGCGTCGTGCAGCGAAAGGATTTCAGCCATGGGGCAGGCTCCCGTTTGTGATGAACCGACAGTGGTAGAAAAAGGCGCGATGCGCAGCGCCGGAATGACTGAAGGTTAAGCCTGTGCAAAACACCAAACAATCCGATAATCGACTAAGTGTTCGTTTATCGAACATATTGTTGTCTCGCTATCGATCCCAAAAAGCATCGCCGGAACGCCGCCCGGAGCCGGCTCACTCCTACAGGAGAACGCGATTGACTGTAGGACCGAGCCTGCTCGCGAAGAGGCCATCAAACCCGCCGAAGACTCCGGAGCCTGGACTCAGGTCGCATCCGCATGACTGACCATGCCCTTGATCACCACCGCCATGGTTGCCACCGCCGCCGGAATCACCAGCGCCGTCAGCACTTGTTCAAAGTTCCAGCCCAGGCCCAGCAATGTCGCACCCATCCAGGCCCCGAGAATCGCGCCGAAACGACCAATCCCGAGCATCCACGACACCCCGGTCGCTCGCCCTTGAGTCGGATAAAACCGCGCTGCCAGCGACGGCATCGCCGATTGCGCACCGTTGACGCACATCCCGGCCACCAGCACCAATGTCGCCAAAATCGTGATATTGCCCAGGCTCTGCCCTACCGCGTAGGCAAACACCCCGGCCAGCAGGTAGAAAATGCCGATGACCTTGTGCGGATTGAACCGGTCCATCGCCCAGCCCACGCCCACTGCGCTCAACACCCCGCCAAACTGGAACAGGGCACCAATGAACGCCGCTTGTTCCATGCTCGCACCACTGTCACGCATCAGCGTCGGCAACCAACTGGTCAGCAGGTAAACAATCACCAGCCCCATGAAGTAGGTCAGCCACAACAGCAAGGTGCCGGTGCTATAGGTGCCAGAGAAGATCACCGCGAACACGTTGCGCGCCTTCACGGTTTTCTGCTCCGGTACGCTGAAGCTCGACGCCTGAGCGACGACGGTCGGATCGATCGGTGCGAGAGCCTTGCGCACTTTGTCGGTGCCACGGTTGCGCACGACCAGGTAACGCGCCGATTCGGGCAGCCAGAACAGCAAGACGACGGTCAGGATCAACGGCAGAATCCCGCCGATCAGTAGCAGACTGTGCCAGCCGAAGGCCGGAATCAGCTTGGCCGAGATAAACCCGCCACCGGCCATGCCGAGGTTGAAGCCGCAGAACATGCTGGTCACCAGCAGGGATTTTTTGCGCTCCGGGGTGTATTCCGACAACAGCGTGGTGGCGTTCGGCATCCCGGCGCCAAGGCCCAGGCCGGTGAGGAAGCGCAGCACCAGCAGTTGGTCGACGTTGGTGCTGTACGCCGAGGCCAGGCTGAAAGCCCCGAACAACAATACCGCGCCGACCAGTACGACTTTTCGCCCAAAGCGGTCAGCCAAGGGACCGGAGCCCAGTGCGCCGAAGACCATGCCGATCAGCGCGGCACTCATTACCGGGCCGAGACTGGCGCGATCAATGCCCCAGTCCTGGGACAGGGCCGGCGCGATGAAGCCCATGGCCGCGGTATCGAGGCCATCAAGGAAGACAATCAGGAAACACAGGATCACCACTCGCCACTGGTAGCGCGAAATGGGTTGAGCATTGATGAAGGACTGCACGTCGAGGCAGTTTCCTACAGCAGACTGAGGCTGGTTCATTATTTTTATTCCACGCAAGAACGCAGTCGGACAGGTGCCAGCTCAGGGCTGGCGCTGCCGCGACAGTAATGATCCTGGGGAAACAGCGTCAATTCGATAAACGCGAGTCTGTGCGTTTATCGAACAGCTTAGGCAAACAACTGGGCGCTGAGGTCACGGCTGGCACTTAACAAACCGGGCAAGAAACGCTGCTCCAGCTCGTTGCGGCTGACTCGTCCGGCGTGGGTACTGACGTTGAGCGCGGCCACCACCTGGCCCGAAGCGTCGTACACCGGAACGGCAATCGAACGCAGACCCTGCTCCAGTTCCTGATCGACGATGCACCAGCCTTGTTGCCGCACTTCCTGCAGACATTCGAGCAACGCCTCGGGTGTGTGCAAGGTTCGGCTGGTCTTGGCCTGGAACTCCGCATGGTCGAGGTATTCGCGCAGCGAGGTGTCGTCCAGCGCCGCAAGAAGAATCCGGCCCATCGACGTGCAATACGCTGGCAACCGCCCGCCCACCGACAGGTCGACGGAAATCAGGCGTTGGGTGGTCGCCGAGCGAGCGATGTACAAAATGTCGTCGCCCTCCAGCGTGGCCATGTTGCAGGCCTCGTGAAGTTGCTCACTCATACGGTCCAGATACGGCTGGGCGGACACCGCCAAAGGCGTTGAGGACAAATAGGCATGGCCCAGCGTCAGCACTTTGGGCAGCAGCGAATAGGTGCGACCGTCGGTGGTGGCGTAGCCGAGTTTGATCAGGGTGTGCAGGCAACGTCGCACAGCGGCGCGGGGAATTTCCGTGCGGTGGCTGATCTGGGCAATGGTCAGGTGCCGTTTGCGCTCCTGGAACGCTTGAACCACCGCCAATCCCCGAGCCAGGGACGTCATGAAATCCGGATCGCCGGTCAGGGCCTGGATTCGCTTGGCGGGCGAGGCCACGATCGGCGGCGCCACTGAAGCGAAGGAATTGCGCATTTGATCGTTCATATCAGGTCCTTTTCCCACACGGATCAGCGGCTATTACAAGCGGCTTCGGGTCCGGCACACAAGCCACAGGCTGCAAGATTGGGCGATTATCGAACCATCGACCGATAATCGCAATCGACCTCGCAGGCGATGGCTACCTGCGCGCGCTGATTTGCGCAGCGCCCGCAACATGCTTTTATTCTTTACTGATTAAGGGCTGATGTAGTGGGATTAACTTGTTCGACTTTATGGCGTCAGAAAGACATCGTTGCACTGTGACATCACCCACACCCTAGTTACCTCTGAAAGTTGTGAGTAACAAAACAATCACACAGGTAGAACTACTTTTAACTCTCAAGCGATAGTGTTCTTCGGATCGGCCGCTATAATGCACCTCAGTGGCGAAGCGGTTTTTACGTGCCGATTCCGCTACCCGGCAGCCCGGTATTCTATCGTCGCTGCCTGCAGCAAGCGCTTGACGCTCATTTCATATGCTCCGCCAACGCGCTCGCTGAAACAGGTAACTGATGCTACGTCAGCTGTTTTTCTCTGGTGCCGTGGCCGCCTGCAACATGGAAGTATTTTTCGCACGCCGTAGAAACGATGCCTTTATCGGGTATTGGCCTTTCGACGGGTGTGGTCAATAGGTTCCATGCAGCGCGTTTCACCAGAATTTATCTCAACTCATACAGGTAGCACTGTGACGAAAGACGAACTGCGCGCGGAACTTGAGCGCCAGGAACAACGTTACAAGGAAGTTTACGGCGGGGAAGTCACCACCTACGCCGCTCAGCCCGAACCCGAGCGCAAACCCTGGCGTAAACGCGCCACCGTTCAGGATCAGGCATTCACCCAGGAATTACAGAAGATGGAAAAGGAACTCAAAGCCGAAGAACCCTGAATACCTCGGCCTGAATCCTTCAAGGGTCTGCATCGGCACCCGTTAAAAGCGGGGGTGTTCTGATGATGCCTTTCGCGCCCGCTACAAGCGGGCAGCGGTCACCTCACCCTACGGATGAGGCAAATGGCACTTGCCTGACCCTCTTCTCAGATATTTCACACAAGTGTTCAAGCCTCTCGGTCTCACGAGAGAAACCCTTGTGGCTGCGGCCTTTTCATCTGAATTCAATGACTTGCAAAACCCGGTAAAAACCTCGGCGATAGGCCATCGTCACAAATTAATTCGTTGAAGAATGTTACCGATGAGCACCTAGTGCATCGATTTGCAGTCTTTTCTGGCATAATCGCGCCCCCTTATGACCGGGTCAGAAAACCTTCATGATCGATTTATTCAGCGGACTTGATGCTTGGGTGCTTGTGAGCCTCTTGCTCGCCCTGGCCTTTGTCCTCGCCTTCGAGTTCATCAACGGCTTTCATGACACCGCTAACGCGGTGGCCACCGTTATCTACACCAAAGCCATGCCGCCTCATCTGGCGGTGTTCTTTTCCGGTGTGTTCAACTTTCTCGGCGTACTGCTGGGCGGTGTCGGCGTGGCGTATGCCATCGTCCACCTGCTGCCGGTAGAGCTGCTGATCAATGTGAACACCGGTCACGGGCTGGCCATGGTGTTCTCACTGCTCGCCGCCGCCATCACCTGGAACCTGGGCACCTGGTACTTCGGTATCCCGGCCTCCAGCTCCCACACGCTGATCGGTTCGATCCTCGGTGTCGGCCTGGCCAACGCGTTGATCAACGACATTGCGTTGGCCGATGGCGTGAACTGGCAGAAAGCGATCGACATCGGGGCGTCCCTGGTGTTCTCGCCGATGGCGGGTTTCCTGGTCGCAGCGCTGATATTGATCGGTCTTAAATGGTGGCGTCCTCTGTCGAAGATGCACAAGACACCGGAACAGCGCCGCAAGATCGACGACAAGAAACACCCGCCGTTCTGGAATCGCCTGGTGCTGGTGATCTCGGCCATGGCCGTGAGCTTCGTGCACGGTTCCAACGATGGCCAGAAAGGTATCGGCCTGATCATGCTGGTGCTGATCGGTATCGTGCCGGCGCAGTTCGTTCTCGACCTGGGCAGCACGACCTACCAGATCGAACGGACCCGCGATGCGACGTTGCACCTGAGCCAGTTCTACAAGCGTAACGCCGACACCTTGGGCGAGTACCTGGCCCTGGGCAAAAGCGTGGAAGGCGATCTGCCGGAGAAATTCCGTTGCAACCCGCAACAGACCGAACCGACCATCACCGCCCTCCTCGACACCCTTAAAGGTGTAGCGGATTACCACTCGCTGTCGCCGGAAAGCCGCATCGAAGTGCGTCGTTACCTGCTCTGCCTGGATGACACGGCGAAGAAAGTCGGCAAGCTGCCTGGCCTCGCTGCCCGTGAAAAGGCTGACCTGGACAAACTGCGCAAAGACCTGACCACCACCACCGAATACGCCCCGTTCTGGGTGATTCTGGCGGTCGCCCTGGCCCTGGGCCTGGGGACCATGGTCGGCTGGAAACGCGTGGTGCTGACCATCGGCGAGAAGATCGGCAAGCAGGGCATGACTTACTCCCAAGGCATGTCGGCACAGATCACCACCGCGAGCCTGATCGGCATGGCCAACATCTTCAGCCTGCCGGTCTCCACCACCCACGTCCTGTCCTCGGGTGTGGCGGGCACCATGGTCGCCAATAAAAGCGGCCTGCAAGGCGGCACCGTGAGAACCATCCTGCTGGCCTGGGTCCTGACCCTCCCCGCGACAGTGGCCTTGTCGGCCGGCCTGTTCTGGCTGGCATCGAAGGCACTGGGCAGCTGATACATGGCTGCGACAAAGAGGCGCGTTCCGTAAGGTTCGCGCCTTTTTTATGGCCTGCAGTCCGGCATTGCCGGGTCTGTTGAAAGAGATGGTTGGCCGTGAGGACGCCTTCGCGGGCAAGCCTCGCTCCTACAGTGGGACGGTGCCCACCGAACGCTTCTCACCACTCATTTGGCCGAGCGTTAGCTCGCCTGCTCTTGATCTGCCCGCCCCTTCGGGAGGCGGAGTGGAGGCGTTCATCTGGGGGGTGGGCGCGTAGCGCCGTGCGGCGAAGCCGCACACATCGAGAGGAGGTCGAAGCGAAGCCGACCGGAGGCGATGCCCCCAGATGAATGCCGGAGCGAAGGAACGCCGAGCCCAGGCGAGGGGCAGGACGTTCGGGGCGAGCCTTTATTTGCTTACTTTTTTTTGGCATTTGAAAAAAAGTGAGTCGCCGCAAGGGCGAAACCATAAGTGGCCGTTACCGCAGGAATGGATATGTACACCACGCAGAGACAGGTCGGCTATCAGGCCGCCTTCGCAAACAGGCTCCACAGCCCCCCCATTACCAAATCGCAGGCGAAAAAAAGGGCAACCGAAGTTGCCCAAAATGCCTTGCGTGCTCATTACATCCAGAAAGAACTACGGCTTACGCTTATGCGAATCCTTCCAGATAAAAAATCCGAACCCTGCGAAAAACAGAACCATGAGGCCGACTGTCAGCACCCCGGCGATCACCACGTTGTCGAAAAACATGACGGCTCTCCTGCACTTGCCCTGTTGCGATAGGGCTAAGTTAACCAATCAGGCAGAAGAGAAAATTGACCAGGATCAATGTCGCCCAAGACAGGGCGTAAAGGAGGGGAAATAACTGACCTGCATCAACGGATGCAGGGTGTTTCAGCGCTTTTTCGGCTTGTTCTTCGGTTTCTTCTTGGCTTTACCCAACGGCATCGCCTGCTCAAACGCCTGACGCACTTCATTCAGACGCTTTTCATTAAGGTCATGAACCCGCTTGGCGCGTTCGGAATTGAGATCAATCAGCTTGTCGTCTTGGCTCATGGTGCTCAGTACATCGTATGGCAGGGTTGTCACAATAATGCGGTCTCACGGCAGCGCTGACCAGCCACAACCTCAAATCTGGATATCAACCCACAACCCCTGGCGCGGCTGATCTTCCATCAACGGCGCCACCGGCACGGTATTGTCGGCATTGAGCTCGTTACCGGGAATCGCCAGATGCTCTTCCGGATCTTCATCAGCCTCACGACGACGCCGTTCCCGCTCCTGCTTGCGCCGCTGTTCCTCGCGCAGCTGAAAAGCCGCTTCTTCGGGATCTCGCTGTTGCAGGTCGATGGTGTTTTCGTTGGAGCTTTCCTGCACCGGCACGACAGGCGGAATATCCGGGCGCTGGCGGATCGGGTCCTGCTGTGACGTGATCGGCACGGCACTCAAAGGGAGCATCGGTGGCAGCATAATTATTAGTCTCCTGTCAGCAGGCTGTCGGCTGCGGGGATGGCGACTTGAGCCATCGGTCGCAAACTGTGACCGGTTTGGCACCAATTGGTGCCCCGACCTGCAAGCATCGCGTCGCTGGACTAACGTAAGAGTGCGAGTTTTTATGAGAGTCCTTTGGCCCTGAAGCCCTCATTCCGTTAAGATAGCCCGCTTTTTCAAGGTGGGAGTCAGGCAGCATGGCGCAGCAGTATCAACCGGGGCAACGCTGGATCAGTGACAGCGAAGCCGAGCTGGGTTTAGGCACCGTTCTGGCACAGGACGGCCGCTTGTTGACCGTGCTCTATCCGGCCACTGGCGAGACTCGCCAGTACGCGCTACGGAATGCGCCCCTCACCCGCGTGCGGTTTTCGCCGGGCGACTCCATCACTCACTTCGAAGGCTGGAAGCTGACCGTCCAGGAAGTCGACGACGTCGATGGCCTGCTGGTTTACCACGGCCTCAACGCGCAGAACGAAGTGGTTACCCTGCCGGAAACCCAACTGTCGAACTTCATTCAGTTCCGCCTGGCCAGCGACCGGTTGTTCGCCGGGCAGATCGACCCGCTGGCCTGGTTCTCGCTGCGCTACAACACCCTGGAACACACCAGCCGCCAATTGCAGTCCGCGCTTTGGGGCCTCGGTGGCGTACGCGCGCAACCGATCGCGCACCAGTTGCACATCGCCCGCGAAGTCGCCGACCGCATTGCGCCGCGGGTTCTGCTGGCCGATGAAGTGGGCCTGGGCAAAACCATCGAAGCCGGCCTGGTGATCCATCGCCAACTGCTCTCGGGCCGCGCCAACCGCGTGCTGATCCTGGTGCCGGAGAACCTGCAGCACCAGTGGCTGGTCGAGATGCGCCGCCGCTTTAACCTGCAAGTCGCGCTGTTCGACGAAGAACGCTTCATCGAAAGCGATGCCGCCAACCCATTTGAAGACACCCAGCTCGCGCTGGTTGCACTCGAGTGGCTGGTGGACGACGAAAAGGCCCAGGACGCGCTGTTCGCCGCCGGTTGGGACCTGCTGGTGGTCGACGAAGCGCACCATCTGGTGTGGCACGAAGACAAGGCCAGCCCTGAATACACCTTGGTCGAGCAACTGGCCGAAGTCATTCCCGGCGTCCTGTTGCTGACCGCGACCCCGGAACAACTGGGTCAGGACAGCCACTTTGCGCGCCTGCGCCTGCTTGACCCGAACCGTTTCCATGACCTGCACGCCTTCCGCGCCGAGAGCGAAAATTATCGCCCGGTGGCCGAAGCCGTTCAGGAGCTGCTGGACAAGGGGCGCCTGTCGCCGGAAGCGCACAAGACCATTCACGGTTTCCTCGGCAACGAAGGCGAAGCGCTGCTGACCGCCGTCAACGATGGCGACATCGAAGCCAGCGCCCGCCTGGTCCGCGAACTGCTGGACCGCCACGGCACCGGCCGCGTGCTGTTTCGCAACACCCGCGCCGCCGTGCAGGGTTTCCCGGAGCGCAAACTGCATCCGTACCCGCTGCCGTGCCCGGACGAATACCTCGAACTGCCGCTGGGCGATCACGCCGAGCTGTACCCGGAAGTCAGCTTCCAGGCCCTGCCGGACGCCAACGAAGAAGAACGCTGGTGGAAATTCGACCCGCGCGTCGAGTGGCTGATCGATCAGCTGAAGATGCTCAAGCGCACCAAAGTGCTGGTGATCTGCGCCCACGCTGAAACCGCCATGGACCTGGAAGACGCCCTGCGTGTGCGCTCCGGTATTCCGGCCACGGTCTTCCACGAAGGCATGAACATCCTTGAGCGTGACCGCGCCGCGGCCTACTTCGCCGACGAAGAATTTGGCGCACAGGTGCTGATCTGCTCGGAAATCGGCAGTGAAGGTCGTAACTTCCAATTCTCGCACCACCTGGTGCTGTTCGATCTGCCATCCCATCCGGACTTGCTCGAGCAGCGTATCGGTCGTCTGGACCGGATCGGCCAGAAGCACATCATCGAACTGCACGTGCCGTATCTGGAAACCAGCCCTCAAGAACGGCTGTTCCAGTGGTACCACGAGGCGCTGAACGCGTTCCTCAACACCTGCCCGACCGGCAACGCCTTGCAGCATCAGTTCGGCCCGCGCCTGCTGCCACTGCTGGAAAACGCCGACGATGGCGAGTGGCAAGCCCTGATCGACGAAGCCCGCGCCGAGCGTGAGCGCCTGGAAGCCGAGTTGCACACCGGCCGTGACCGCTTGCTGGAACTCAACTCCGGCGGCGCTGGCGAAGGTGATGCGCTGGTCGAGGACATTCTCGAACAAGACGATCAGTTCGCCCTGCCGATCTACATGGAAACCCTGTTCGACGCATTCGGCATCGACAGCGAAGACCATTCGGAAAACGCCCTGATCCTCAAGCCGAGCGAAAAAATGCTCGACGCCAGTTTCCCGCTGGGCGACGACGAAGGCGTGACCATCACTTACGACCGTAACCAGGCGCTGTCTCGCGAAGACATGCAGTTCATCACCTGGGAACACCCGATGGTGCAAGGCGGCATGGACCTGGTCTTGTCCGGTTCAATGGGCAACACCGCCGTGGCGCTGATCAAGAACAAGGCGCTGAAACCGGGCACCGTGTTGCTGGAACTGCTCTACGTCAGCGAAGTGGTTGCGCCGCGCTCGCTGCAACTGGGCCGTTACCTGCCGCCGGCCGCCCTGCGCTGCCTGCTCGATGCCAATGGCAACGACCTGTCGGCACGGGTGTCGTTCGAGACCTTGAACGATCAACTGGAAAGCGTACCCCGCGCCAGCGCCAACAAGTTCATCCAGGCTCAGCGCGATCAACTGACGCCACGGATCAACGCCGGCGAAGAGAAGATCTTCCCGCGTCACGCCGAACGGGTTGCCGAAGCGCAACGTCGTCTGGCGGCCGATACCGACGAAGAACTGGCACGTTTGACCGCACTGCAAGCGGTCAACCCGACCGTGCGCGACAGCGAACTGGTTGCCCTGCGCAAACAACGCGAGCAGGGTCTGGCGATGCTGGATAAAGCCGCGTTGCGGCTGGAAGCGATTCGGGTGTTGGTGGCGGGTTAAACCGCCCTGCTCCACCGCTGAAAACAAGAAGGCCCGCAGTGATGCGGGCCTTTTTTATTGCCTGAAATTTGATGCAGTGATGCTGATGGTCGCATCGCTAGCAGGAGCAGGCTAGCGCCCACAGGGGATTTGTTAACGCTGTAGATCCAATGTGGGAGCCAGCCTGCTGGCGATAGCGATTATGCAGTCGCCACTGCAACATCAGATTCACCCACAGCGACCAACCCTTCCTTCATCCGCTTCGAATCCCGAACAAAACACCGCGAAGCCAAAAACAGAAACACCATGGTGAAAAACAGCGCCACCGGGATCAAGTACATCGCGTCATGCAAGCCGACCGCCTTGAACGCCTCGGTCATTTGCTCGGTGCCCGCCGCGGCCATCGCCGTGTGCGCGAAGTGGTCGGACAAACCACCCACCACCACCGGCCCCAAACCACCGCCCAGCAAGTACAACCCGGCGAAGAACAGCGCCATCGCCGTGGCCCGCAAGCGCGGTTCGACCACGTCCTGAATCGCCGTGTAAACGCAGGTATAGAAGTTGTAAGCAAACAGCCAACCCACGCTGAACACCGCCACGAACACCCCGATCTCGATCCGCCCGGCATGCAGCGCCCACGCGGTACAGACCGTCGAGATGATCAGGCTGAACGCCGCAAACAGCAGGCGCCCATTGGCCACTCGTTGGTGAATCTTGTCGGCGACCCAGCCACCGAGCGTCAATCCGAACAAACCGGTCACGCCGACGATCACGCCGGTCGCCACCGCCGCTTCCTGCAACGGCATCAGGAAGTAACGCTGCAACATCGGCACCAGAAACGAGTTGCAGGCATAAGTAGCGAAGTTGAAGCACAACCCGGCCAAGACCAGCCAAAGAAAGGTCGGCACCGCCAGAATTCGCCGGATCGGCTTGTCGACTTTCTCTTGCGAGACCTGCACGGTTTCTGCCGCGCCACGCTTCGGCTCTTTGATGAAGAACATGAAGATCGCGAGGATCAGCCCCGGCACCGCCGCGATGAAGAACGGTGCACGCCAGCTGTCGAACGCTTTGACCATTGCGCCAATGGTGAAGAACGCCAGCAGCAGGCCCAGTGGCAGACCGAGCATGAAAATGCCCATGGCCCGCGCGCGACGATGCGCCGGGAACAGGTCGCCGATCAGCGAGTTGGCGGCCGGCGCGTAACTGGCTTCGCCGACGCCGACGCCCATGCGCACGATCAGGAACGCCCAGAAATTGCCCACCAGACCATTGACCGCCGTCAGACCGCTCCACACCGCCAGGCCCCAGCCCATCAGCTTGCTGCGCGAACCGGTATCGGCCATGCGCCCCAGGGGCAAGCCGGCAATGGCGTAGACGATGGTGAATGCAGTACCGATGATCCCCAGCTGAAAGTCGCTGAGGTGCCATTCCATGCGGATGGGTTCGATGATGATGGCCGGGATGGTGCGATCGAAGAAGTTGAACAGATTGGCCAGGAACAGCAGGAACAGAATGCGCCAGGCATTCGCCGCTTGGGTCGAGTTCTGCATGGGGGTCCGTCTCTTTTATTGTTATTGGGGCTTCGCTGTCCCCGGAACCTCCAATCTAGACAGGCCCGCCGGAGCTGTCTGTAATTATTCGTAATGCTGATATCAACCCATGGAGCCAAATCCAAACCTGTGGGAGCGAGATGCTAGCGAAGAGGCCGGCACATTCAATACAGAGGGTGACTGATCCGCCGCTTTCGCGAGCAGGCTCGCTCCCACAAGGGATTCTGCAAGGCAAGTATTTCTCGCCATTGGTCACATGAAAAAATACTTTTTCGCCCCCTTCCCAAGTTCAAAGCGAAGCCTAGAATAGCGGCCTTCCCTGCCCCACCAATCCCCTATCCCTCTTTGATTATCGCCCATGTCCGAAGCCAGTCCGTGTCTGAATTGCGGTGCCTGCTGTTCTCATTTTCGCGTGTCTTTTTTCTGGGGTGAATGCACCTCGGCCGGGGGAACGGTGCCTGACGAGCTAGTCGCACCCATCAGCCCCAGCCGGGTGGCCATGCTGGGCACGGACTGCAAACCCACTCGCTGCGTCGGGCTGGTCGGCGAAGTCGGCAGCACCGTGCAATGCTCGATTTACGACCAACGTTCCAGCACCTGTCGGGAGTTCGACGCCTCCTGGGCCAACGGCGAGGCAAATGTGGATTGCGATGCGGCACGGGCAGCGTTCGGATTGCCGGCCCTGCAACCGGAATTCGAGTTCCCTTATGAGCAGATCGCCTGAATATCAGCGCCTGTAATTACAAAATGTTCGAATGCAATGTGCCACTACCGTTTGCACTCTTTGTGTGACCTCTATACTCCAAGACATTCGCCAGGGTTCATGGTGTCGGCTGCATAAATACGAGGCGTCCGATGGAGTGGCCAGCTTTATATTTCACGACTCAACTGCCTGAGACTGGCCAGGTCATCCTCAATTGCACCCATAACCCCTTTCTGGTGTTGCTGGCCTATGTGGTCGCCTGTGCGACCGGCTTCGCCACACTGGACATCACCGAGCGGATCGGCCACGCCGAGAAAGCGGCGTCCCAACGTCTGTGGCGCTGGGTTGGTACCGGGTGTCTGGCGGGCGGTATCTGGGCCATGCACTTTGTCAGCATGCTGGCCTTCCAGGCCCCGATCGAAATCCATTATCAGTTACCCGTCACCCTGATCTCGTTGCTGTTTGCACTGACAGCTTCGTGGCTGGCGATGCATACCCTCAGCCATCCTCATCTGACTTTCTGGAAAACACTGCGGGCCGCGGTATGGATCGGCCTGGGTATCGCGACCATGCATTACGTGGGTATGGCCGCGATGCGCTCCTACGCGACGGCCTATTACAACCCTGCCCTGTTCGCGCTCTCTATCGTGATCGCAATTGGCGCCAGCCTGGCGGCCCTGTTGATTTCCCGTCACCTGTGCGAGGGCAGCGGCGTGGTTCATCAACTGCTCAAATACACCGCCAGCCTGGTGCTCGGTGCCGGCATCGTCAGCATGCATTTCACTGGCATGGCGGCGCTCAACCTGGTGCTTCCCATCGATAGCCCCCAGCCATTGCCCGACGACAACACCCACCTGCAACTGGGGCTGACGGTGGCGGTAATGACCTTGCTGATCATCGGCAGCAGCATCAGCGCGGCATTGGCCGACAAGAAGCTGCAACACAAGGAATCCGACCTGAAGCGGGTCAACATCCTGCTCAGCCAACTGGATCAGGCGCGCTTGTCGCTGCAACAGGTGGCGCACTACGACGCGCTGACCAACCTGATCAACCGCCGCGGCTTCAATCAGATTTTTGCCGAAAAACTGCTCGAAAAGACCAACGAAGGCGGGATGCTTGCAGTGATGTTCCTAGACATCGACCACTTCAAGCGGATCAACGACAGCCTGGGCCATGACGCCGGCGATGAATTGCTCAAGGTCCTGGCCAGCCATATCAAGGATTCGGTACGCAGCCATGACGATGTGGTGGCGCGCTTTGGCGGGGACGAGTTCTGCATCCTCATCGGGCTGCATGAGCTTGAAGAAGCCCGGAGCATGGCCCAACGCATCATGCTGAAGATGAAAGAGCCCATCGAGCTGTCCGGCCGCAGCATGGTCATGACCACCAGCATCGGCATCAGCGTTTTTCCGCAAGATGGAACGACCTGCGAGGAGCTGCTGAAAAACGCCGACCTGGCGCTTTACCAGTCCAAGGGCAGCGGGCGCAACGGGCTGCATTTTTTCAGTCCACACATGAAAAACCGTGCCACGCTGGAGCTGCAACTCGAAGAAGAACTGCGGTACGCCCTGCGCAACGACGCCGGTCTGATCCTTTATTACCAACCGATCTACGACCTGAAAAGCGGCCAGGTCACCAAACTCGAAGCGCTGATTCGCTGGCAACACCCGGTTCACGGGTTGCTGGCACCGGATCGGTTCATTGCCATTGCCGAGGCCAACGGCCTGATCAACGAACTGGATAACTGGGTATTGCACAAGGCCTGTGAGGATCTTGGAGTGCTGTCTCGCCAGGGGCGCGAAGAACTCAAGATCGCCGTGAACTGCTCGCCGCTGAACCTCGCCCGCGAAGAGTTGGCCGATGAAATCGAAAACGCCCTGCGCATCGCCGGAGTGTCACCACAACGGCTGGAACTCGAAGTCACCGAAAACGCGCTGATGGGCAATCTCGCCAACACCCTGGCGTTGTTGAAGCAGATCCGTTCTCTCGGCGTCTCGCTCTCGATCGACGACTTCGGCACGGGCTATTCATCCCTGGCCTACCTCAAGCGCCTGCCGCTGAACACACTGAAAATCGACCGCTCGTTCATTCAGGACATCCCCAAGGCTACCCAGGACATGGAAATTGTCCACGCCATTATCATCATGGCCCACACCCTGCATTTACAGGTCGTCAGCGAGGGCGTCGAAACGCCCGAGCAACATGACTTTCTCGAACGCCAGGGCTGCGACCTGGTTCAAGGCCACCTGCTCAGCCGCCCGGTACCGCTGGCCGAGCTGCCTGCGGTGCTGGCCGAAATCAATCAGCGCAAACATTCACGCAGTGTCAGTTCTCTGAGCCTGGCTACGGTACAACTGCACTAACGTCGACGGATCCTTTTCCAAAAAGCCCTGTCCCCCATGCAGGCGCATCAGTTGTGCGGCCAAGCCGCTGATCGGCGTGGCCGAGCCCTGTTCGCGGGAGAATTTCACCGCGGTGTCGAGGTCTTTGAGCAGCGTACGCACGTGCCACTTCACCGGCTCGAAACGACTCTCGGCCATCTGCGGGGCGAGGATCTGCAGCGGTTTTGAATCAGCGAACCCTCCCGCCAGCGCCTCGGCGATCAGACTGGCGTCAACCCCGGAGCGCTCGGCCAGTGCCACCACTTCAGCAATCACCAGTGCATTGCAGGCAACAATCATCTGATTGCAGGCCTTGGTCACCTGCCCGGCGCCGACACCGCCCATGTGAGTCACCCGCTGACCGAGGTTCAACAGCACCGGCCTGACTCGCTCAAGGTCTGCCGCTTCGCCGCCGACCATAATAGCCAGGCTGCCGGCCTCGGCACCGACGACCCCGCCGGACACCGGAGCGTCCAGCCAACGCATGCCGCATTGGTCGACAAGCGCCGATGCCATGTCCCGCGTCGCCGTCGGTTCCAGACTGGAAAAGTCCACCAGCAACTGACCGCTTTTCGCCCCCTCGGCAATGCCAGCCGGACCGAAAACCACCTCGCGCACCACCGCCGTGTCCGCCAGGCACAGCATCACCACATCAGCGTGCTGACCCAATTCAGCCGCCGTTGCCACTTGCCGGGCGCCGGCCTCGACCAATGCTGCGCACTTGGCCGGGTTGCGATTCCATACCGTCAGCGGATACCCCGCCGCCAACAGGCGGCGGCACATGGGCAAGCCCATCAGGCCGATTCCGGCAAAACTCAACGAAGGTAGCGTTGACATCATTTAGCCTTCTTTTTGATTAAAGATCGCAGAATATTGGCCGATTCATCATGACTAAGGAAAGGATTCCCCCGAGCGTCGCTCAGGCTTAGTCCCTGACGCTTGGGCAAAATACGCGCTAAAAAAGTCGCGAGTTCCTATTCCGTGAAGGTTCGACGACACCGTGTCGCCGAGCTAACCAGCCCAGGTACATGGCGCCTAATGACCTCTAAAAATAATCCGGCCACTACGGTTTCCGACCTGACACTGAGCCCCGCGGCGAACAGCCCCTCATCGTCGAAGCCATTGATCCCGTCACGTCCTCTGGCCAGTCAGCAATACCTGTATTTCACCGAAACCAACACCGACCGCATCCTCGATAACCTCGATGGCCTGCGCGACATGGTGTTCCCGCGCCCACCGCACCTGGAAGGCGACAACGAACAGCACAGCGATCAGG
This sequence comes from Pseudomonas sp. SJZ077, assembly GCF_007993905.1. Lineage (NCBI taxonomy): Bacteria > Pseudomonadati > Pseudomonadota > Gammaproteobacteria > Pseudomonadales > Pseudomonadaceae > Pseudomonas > Pseudomonas sp. SJZ077. The sequence goes on along the minus strand of NZ_VIUJ01000005.1, from coordinate 146,552 downwards.
AATTCCCGTCGGTGTGCCTGATCGGCCTGGGACGTTGCGGATCGAACATTGCGCTGGACGTCGCGGAGCTGGTGTACAACGCCCGCAAGTTTTACCTCAACGAATTTAACAACGAAGACCGTCTGTCGCCGGACAAACGCTACGCCGAAAAGGGCTACAGCCCGGCGCAGTGGATCCGCAACAACTTGCGCCTGGGAACGAACAAGGCCACCAAACCGGTGTTCCTGGTCGAGCCGCTGGTGATGCTCGGCGACCTGGACAAAGACATCGCCGGTCGCATCCGTTTCTCGCGCAAGGGCGAAAAGAGTGGCTTCCTGCGCGACTACAGCAAAATGAAGATCATGGACTTGTCGGAAGTCCACGCCGGTGGCGCCGGTAACGCGCCGATCCTCGGTCAGTACCTGGCCAAGATCATCCTGAACAAGGACACCCAGCGTTTCTCCAGCCCGGACTGGAAAATGATTCACTCGTACCTGATCGACAGCTGCGGGATCAAGGCCAACCAGTCGCGCCTGTATTTCTCGATCTTCAGTGCCGGCGGCGGTACCGGTTCGGGCATGGCCTCGGAATTCGGCCTGGCCCAGCAACACTCGTACATGAACAAGACGTTCGACACCAAGCCGATGGATGAACACGACGGCAAGAGCGGTCACTCCTTCGTCTTCGAGCCGATCTTCACCAGCGGCATCTGCGTGCTGCCGAACATTTCCGATCACCGCAGCGAAATGTCCGAGGCGCTGCACATCAACGCCGGTCGCCTGCTGTGCAAATACCTGTCGGAAGAGTGGGACTTCTCCTATAACTTCGCCAACGAAGACAGCAGCGAAGCCAGCGTCATGGGCCGGATCCGCCCATGGAACGCCATGATGCTGATCTCCAACGACATCATGCGGTATGCCGAAGAAAGCGATGACGGCAACATTCAGAACATCGACGTCAACGCGATGGAAAAGCACGCCAACCAATACATCTCGCAGCAGATTTTCAACATTCTGACGGCGCAGGCGGTCACGACTGACTACGACCAGAACTATTTCCGTCGCGCCGGCATCGATATCGGCGAAACCATTCGCCTCGACGCCAACGACCTGTTCATGAGCCTGGCCGGCCCGGTGGCGATTGCCTACGCCGAGTCCGTGGTGCCGGAAACCCCGCCGCCGAGCAGCGACAAGTTCAAGGTGTTCGAGAAAGAGCCACAGCGTCTGAACATCGACGACCTGTTCTTCCGTTCCATCGACCTGCCGCACTTCAACAAAGTGACCCAGGCGATCGAAGGCATCAGCCTGTTGCCGATCGAGTCCAAGCGCTATCGGGCCTCGCTGGAGCAGTACAAGAATTCCGGTTACGACGCGGCCGCGTTGCACGACCTGCACTTCTTCAAGAACTGCTCGTCGGTGGTGTCGATTGTCTCGCTGCCGAAAGACTACAAGCTGTCCTACATGGACTTGAACCGGTTGAAGACCCACCTCAACAGCCTGTTCCCCAACACTACGCTCAAGCGTTATGCCCTGGTGATCGGCGCTTCGGCCAACTTGTCGCTGACCACCCTGATCGCCAAGAGCCCGTGCCTGTCGGACGATTTCCTGACGCTGATCGTGGCCTTCATCAAGCGCTGCTTCGCGAAGAACCCGTACCGCTTCGACGACACCCTGGATAACTCGATCCTTGACTTCATCATCAATGAAGACTTCGACGAAGACCTGATCGACGATCTGCTGAACGAGTTCGAGAACCCGGCGAAGATCCTCGACACCAACTGGTACGCGATCAAACCGATGTACGAGAAGAAGTACCGCGAGCTGATCAACGACAAGGACAAATTCGTCTCGATCAACGACATTCGCCTGTCGCGCGACTGCGTGAAGAAGGCGATCAAGTACCTGCGTGAGATCTACCGTCACCGGATTGGCAAGACCAAGGTTATTTCGCTCAATAACCATACCGGTAAAACCTTCTAAAACCGCGTCGCGCCCAATCGCGAGCAGGCTCGCTCCCACAAGGACCGCATTTCTTCTGAAGAAACGCGGTCCTTGTGGGAGCGAGCCTGCTCGCGATGGCGGCATCGGATTCACCGAAAAATCCAACATCCAGAAACAATTAAGCAGCCCGAAGGCTGCTCAATAAACTGTTCCCGTTACGTTTACGTCACCCTCGCCAAGACCCTTCTGTGGCCTTTCTCTACGGCAACATGCCATCACGCTACTCACCTACACACTTTTGGTCGCCCGCCAGGCGCACCAATAAAGTGCGGACAGTCAGCTCGTCGCCCTTTCCTGGATCAGAATCCACGGCGAAACCACCACAGCCCACAGCTGCGGGTCGCGTTCAAAAAGATCCAGCGCCCGCGTTTCAGACAGCTTGGCGACCTTGTCAGCAGCCAGCCAGGCAGCCACTTTCTCGCCTTCATCCGTCGCAACAGCTTGGGCAGCAGCGATCAAATCCAGGCCGGGATCGACCCACAATAGGGCACCCTTGGCAAAGAAGGGCTCCAACTCTTTCCACGTAATAGATGCGGTTTCACCAAGCAGCTTGGCATAGAGGGTGCTAGGTTCTTCATTCATGGGCACTGTCCGGAAAAGAAATCGACGCGAATGATAACGTCGGTGGTCTGGCAGAAAAACCCGGATGCAATTGAGTCACCGAAAGAAACGAGCAGGAAAGCCAGGGAATGCTGCTGAATCAAGCAATTAGCCAGCTAACATCCCGCCGCTATTCTGTCTTTTTCTTTCAATTAAGCGACACCCTCAGGTTTTGCCCCCCGGCGCCAGCTTCCCAGGCTAACAATTGGCGCTCTACACTGTACCGGTACAGTTGTCGGGGGCATTTTCCGGAGGATATCGAAGATATCTGACCCGGTTCTGCTGCTACGGCGCCAGGACTATAAAAACTACAACAGTAAGAGTGGAGCACTATGACTAAGGCTACTAAGCAGATTTCCAAACTGTTTGCCGCTATGGTTCTGGCCGGGGTTGCCAGCCATTCGTTCGCAGCTGACACCATCAAGATCGGCATCGCCGGCCCTAAAACCGGCCCTGTAGCCCAATACGGCGACATGCAGTTCAGTGGCGCCAAAATGGCCATCGAACAGATCAACGCCAAAGGCGGCGTAGACGGCAAGAAACTCGAAGCCGTTGAATACGATGACGCCTGTGATCCAAAACAAGCGGTAGCGGTCGCGAACAAAGTCGTCAACGACGGCGTCAAGTTCGTGGTCGGTCACCTGTGCTCCAGCTCCACCCAACCGGCTTCGGACATTTACGAAGACGAAGGCGTGATCATGATCACCCCGGCTGCCACCAGCCCGGACATCACCGCCCGTGGTTACAAAATGGTGTTCCGCACCATCGGTCTGGACAGCGCCCAAGGCCCTGCCGCCGGTAACTACATCGCCGACTTCGTAAAACCGAAGATCGTTGCTGTCCTGCACGACAAACAGCAATACGGTGAAGGCATCGCCACCGCCGTTAAGCAAACCCTCGAGAAAAAAGGCACCAAGGTTGCCGTGTTCGAAGGCATCAACGCCGGCGACAAGGACTTCTCGTCGATCATCCAGAAACTCAAGCAAGCCAACGTCGACTTCGTTTACTACGGTGGCTACCACCCTGAGCTGGGTCTGATCCTGCGCCAGGCAGATGAAAAAGGCCTGAAAGCCAAGTTCATGGGTCCGGAAGGCGTGGGTAACGACTCGATCTCGCAGATCGCTCAGAAAGCTTCGGAAGGTCTGCTGGTGACGCTGCCGAAATCCTTCGACCAGGATCCGGCCAACATCGCCCTGGCTGATGCGTTCAAAGCGAAGAAAGAAGACCCGAGCGGTCCGTTCGTGTTCCCGTCCTACTCGGCTGTGGAAGTGATTGCCGAAGGCATCAAGGCCGCCAAGTCCGAAGACACTGCCAAAGTGGCTGCTGCCATCCACGCAGGCACCTTCAAGACGCCTACCGGCGACCTGAGCTTCGACGACAAGGGCGACCTGAAAGACTTCAAATTTGTGGTTTACGAGTGGCACTTCGGCAAACCAAAAACTGAAGCCAAGCCTCAGTAAGGCGTTGCCTGACTGACTGCCAATAAAGCCCACGGCGTGCCGTGGGCTTTGTTTTACGAATGTATTGGGCCGCGCTGGCGTGATCCGCCAGTCTCCCCACCTGAAAATCTCAAAACCGTCATCAGCGGTTCGCTGGCAAACCTCGAACTCGAAGTGGATGCAGATCCACGGGGCTCGAGCGGGAAAATGACTCCACCAGTGAAATGCGTATCAGGTTTTTAGGAGCGCTGTAATGCCTGACATCTATCACTTCCTCCAACAGCTGGTTAATGGCCTGACCATTGGCAGTACGTATGCTCTGATCGCCATCGGCTATACGATGGTTTACGGCATCATTGGAATGATCAACTTCGCCCACGGCGAGGTGTACATGATCGGCTCCTACGTGGCGTTCATCGCCATCGCCGGGTTGGCCATGCTGGGACTCGACAGCGTTCCGCTGTTGATTACCGCTGCTTTCATCGCGACCATCGTCGTGACCAGTGCCTACGGTTACAGCATCGAACGCGTCGCCTACCGCCCTTTGCGCGGCAGCAACCGTCTGATCCCGCTGATTTCCGCCATCGGCATGTCGATCTTCCTGCAGAACACGGTTCTGCTGGCGCAAGACTCCAAGGACAAATCCATAGCCAACCTGATCCCCGGCAGCTTCACCTTCGGGCCAGGTGGCGCACATGAAGTGCTGATTTCCTACATGCAAATCGTGGTATTCGTGGTGACCTTCGTCGCCATGCTCGGCTTGACAATGTTCATCTCCCGCTCTCGTCTCGGACGTGCCTGCCGCGCCTGTGCCGAAGACATCAAGATGGCCAACTTGCTGGGCATCAATACCAACAACATCATCGCCCTGACCTTCGTCATCGGTGCCGCATTGGCGGCCATCGCGGCCGTCTTGTTGAGCATGCAATACGGTGTGATCAACCCGAACGCCGGGTTCCTCGTTGGACTCAAGGCGTTCACCGCAGCGGTACTGGGCGGTATCGGCAGCATCCCGGGAGCCATGCTCGGCGGGCTGGTATTAGGGGTGGCGGAAGCCTTTGGTGCCGATATCTTCGGCGACCAGTACAAGGACGTCGTGGCTTTCGGCTTGTTGGTTCTGGTTCTGTTGTTCCGGCCGACCGGCATCCTTGGCCGTCCGGAGGTTGAAAAAGTATGACTAGGAATCTTAAACAGGCACTGTTCAGTGCTTTGCTCGTGTGGGCCGTGGCCTACCCGGTACTGGGTCTGAAACTGACCATCGTCGGCATCCACCTCGAAGTGCACGGCACCAGCAGCGCCACACTGATCACTATCGCGGTGTGCTCGGTGCTGATGTTCCTGCGGGTGCTGTTCGATCAACAGATCAGCTCGGCCTGGCGCTCGTCGCCAAACATGCCGCTGATTCCGGCCAAGGCCAGTAACTTCCTGACCCTGCCGACCACCCAACGCTGGATCATCATTGCGCTGATCGCCGCTGCCCTGGTCTGGCCGTTCTTCGGCTCTCGTGGTGCGGTGGATATCGCCACGCTGGTGCTGATCTACGTGATGCTCGGCCTCGGCCTGAACATCGTGGTCGGCCTGGCCGGCCTGCTCGACCTGGGTTACGTCGGCTTCTATGCCGTCGGGGCGTACAGCTATGCATTGCTGTCGCACTATCTGGGTCTGGGCTTCTGGATCTGTCTGCCGATCGCCGGCCTGATGGCGGCCACTTTCGGTTTCCTGCTCGGCTTCCCGGTACTGCGTCTGCGCGGCGACTACCTGGCGATCGTGACCCTGGGCTTTGGTGAAATCATCCGTCTGTTCCTGCGTAACCTCACCGATATCACTGGTGGCCCGAACGGCATCAGCAACATCGAGAAGCCGACGTTCTTCGGGCTCACCTTCGAACGCAAAGCGGCAGAGGGCATGCAGACGTTCCACGAGTACTTCGGCCTGGCCTATAACTCGATCAACAAGGTGATTTTCCTGTACCTGGTTGCACTGTTGCTGGCCCTGGCTGCGCTGTTCGTGATCAACCGTTTGCTGCGCATGCCGATCGGCCGTGCGTGGGAAGCGTTGCGTGAAGACGAGATCGCCTGCCGTGCGCTGGGTCTGAATCCTACGGTCATCAAGCTTTCCGCCTTCACCCTGGGCGCCGCCTTCGCAGGTTTCGCCGGCAGTTTCTTCGCTGCCCGTCAGGGCCTGGTGACACCGGAGTCGTTCACCTTCATCGAGTCGGCGATCATCCTCGCCATCGTCGTATTGGGTGGCATGGGCTCGCAGTTGGGTGTGATCCTCGCGGCCGTGGTGATGATCCTGCTGCCGGAAATGATGCGTGAGTTCAGTGAGTACCGCATGTTGATGTTCGGCGCCTTGATGGTGCTGATGATGATCTGGCGTCCTCAAGGCCTGCTGCCCATGCAACGTCCTCACATGGAGCTGCGCAAATGAGCCGCGAGATCCTTAAAGTCGAAAATCTGAGCATGCGCTTCGGCGGCTTGCTGGCGGTCAACGGCGTGGCCCTGACCGTGAAAGAAAAACAGGTGGTTGCACTGATCGGCCCTAACGGCGCCGGCAAAACCACGGTGTTCAACTGCCTGACCGGTTTCTACAAGCCGAGTGGCGGCAGCATCCTGCTGGACGGCGAGCCGATCGAAGGCCTGCCGGGCCACAAGATCGCCCTCAAAGGCGTGGTGCGCACCTTCCAGAACGTGCGGTTGTTCAAGGACATGACCGCGGTCGAGAACCTCTTGATCGCGCAACACCGTCATCTGAACACCAACTTCCTGTCTGGTCTGTTCAAGACCCCGGCATTCCGCAAAAGCGAACGCGAGGCCATGGAGTTTGCCGAGTTCTGGCTGGACAAGGTCAACCTCACGCAGTTCGCCAACCGCCCGGCCGGCACCCTGGCCTACGGTCAGCAACGCCGTCTGGAAATCGCTCGCTGCATGATGACCCGTCCGCGGATCCTCATGCTCGACGAACCGGCCGCCGGCCTGAACCCGAAGGAAACCGAGGACCTCAAAGCGCTGATCAGCATGCTGCGTGAAGAGCACAACGTCACCGTGCTGCTGATCGAACACGACATGAAACTGGTCATGAGCATTTCCGACCACATCGTCGTGATCAACCAGGGCACGCCTCTGGCCGACGGCACGCCGGAACAGATCCGCGACAATCCTGAAGTGATCAAAGCCTACCTGGGGGAAGCGTAAATGCTGCAATTTGAAAACGTTTCCACCTTCTACGGCAAGATCCAGGCGCTGCACAGCGTCAACGTCGAAGTCCGCCAGGGCGAGATCGTGACCCTGATCGGCGCCAACGGTGCCGGCAAGTCGACCTTGCTGATGACCCTCTGCGGTTCGCCGCAAGCCCACAGCGGCAGCATCCGCTACATGGGTGAAGAGCTCGTCGGCCAGGACTCGTCGCAGATCATGCGTAAAAGCATTGCGGTCGTGCCGGAAGGTCGTCGAGTGTTCGCCCGCCTGACCGTGGAAGAGAACCTGTCCATGGGCGGATTCTTTACCAGCAAGGGCGATTATCAGGAACAGATGGACAAGGTTCTCGGACTTTTCCCACGCCTGAAAGAACGCTTTGCCCAACGCGGCGGCACCATGTCCGGCGGCGAACAGCAAATGCTCGCCATCGGCCGTGCGCTGATGAGCAAACCCAAACTGCTGCTGCTCGACGAGCCATCGTTGGGCCTGGCACCGATCATCATCCAGCAGATCTTCGACATCATCGAACAGCTGCGCAAGGATGGCGTGACGGTGTTTCTGGTAGAGCAGAACGCCAACCAGGCGCTGAAAATTGCCGACCGTGCCTACGTTCTGGAGAACGGCCGGGTGGTGATGACCGGCACGGGGGAAGCACTGCTGACTGATCCGAAAGTGCGCGAAGCGTATCTCGGCGGCTAAGCAATTGCGGTAAACAAAAAACGGCCTTCGGGCCGTTTTTTTGTGCCCGCCATAAACCTTCACGGCAATAAAGCCCCCCTGAGGGAGCGAACCTGCTCGCGATAGCGGAGTGTCAGTCAACAAAACCGTTGAAGGCGAAACAGCTATCGCGAGCAGGCTCACTCCCACAAGGGCTCGGTGGTGTTTTGAGGTTTTTTAAAAAGTTTTGCACTGGGCTGTAACGCATCGCGATGACCTCTCTCTAGAGGGGTAAGCCAGCAGACATGCGGCTTACCAAAACTCAAACAACGGAGAAACATCATGACTGCTACCACCCGCACCCTGTCCGCCACCGCCCTCGTTCTGGCCCTTGGTTCTGCGCTGAGCATGGCCGCTGTCTCCACCGTCCAGGCCGCCGACAACAGCAACATGGAAAAATGCTTCGGCGTGGCCATGAAAGGTCATAACGATTGCGCCGCAGGTGCAGGCACCACCTGCGCCGGTACTGCCAAGATGGACCACCAGGCAAACGCCTGGAAACTCGTTCCGAAAGGCACGTGCGCCACCACCGAAAGCAAAACCTCGCCGACCGGTTTCGGTCAGATGGAAGCCTTCAAAGCCAAAGCCTGATCCGCCTCCCAGCCTGAGTGTCGACCATGAACAATTCACTGTTCGGGCTCCCGCCCCGCGCCGGGCTGGGGCTCAAGACCGGGCACTTGCGTGAAGTGCTCGGTTCAAAGCCGGACATCGGCTTCTTCGAAGTCCACGCCGAAAACTACATGGTGGCCGGCGGTCCTTTTCATCATTACCTGGGGTTGATCCGCGAGCAGTACCCGCTGTCGCTGCATGGCGTTGGCCTGTCCATCGGTGCCGAAGGTCCGCTGGATGTTCAACACCTGCAACGCCTTGCCGAGCTGATCGAGCGCTATCAACCCCACTCCTTTTCCGAACACCTGGCCTGGTCCAGCCATGGCCCGGTGTTCCTCAACGACTTGCTGCCACTGGCCTACGACAACGCGACGTTGAACCGCGTCTGCGAACACATCGATCAGGTGCAAACCACACTCAAACGCCCAATGCTGCTGGAGAACCCGGCGACGTACCTGGCGTTCCAACGCTCGACGATCAATGAGGCCGACTTCATCAGCGAAGTCATTCGCCGCACAGGCTGCGGGCTGTTGCTGGACGTGAACAACGTTTACGTGTCGAGCATCAATCATCAACGCGATCCTGTGGCCTACATCGATGCCCTGCCCCTTCATGCCGTCGGCGAGATTCATCTGGCCGGATTTGCCGAAGACACCGACAGCCTCGGTGACCGTCTGTTGATCGACGATCACGGCGCGCCCATCGACAACGCCGTGTGGGCGCTGTACGTGCAAGTGCTGGAGCGTGTCGGGCCAGTAGCAACGCTGATCGAACGCGACAATCAGGTGCCAGCCTTCGGCGTATTACACGCCGAAGCGCGTCAGGCCGATGAGTTGTTGCGATGCGCCGAGGTCCGGTCATGAGCAATCACGCCGATTTCGCCGCCGCCCTGCTTGATCCGGAGCGGCCCTGCCCTGACGGATTACTCAGCGTCAATGGCGCCGATCCGGCCAGCCGTTTCGCGGTGTATCGCAACAATGTGCAGGCCTCGCTGATCAACGCGTTGGCGGACAGTTACCCCGTGGTTGTGCAATTGGTCGGCGATGAATTCTTCCGGGCCATGGCCGGTGTTCATGTGCAAGGCTCCCCGCCCCGCAGCCCGCTGATGAATGACTACGGGCATGATTTCGCAGCCTTCATCGAAGGCTTTGCGCCCGCCGCCAGCGTGCCGTATCTGGCCGATGTCGCCCGATTGGAGCGCCTGCGCGTCATCGCGTATCACGCGGCCGATGCGCAGCCCCTGGAGCATGAACAGATCGCCGCAGCACTGGCCGACCCGCAAGCCCTGAGCGAGCTCACCGTCGAACTTCATCCCTCCCTCAACCTGTTGAGTTCTGCCTTCGCGGTGGTGGCGATCTGGGCGGCGCATCAACAGGAAACAACGCTGGCGGGGATTGACCTGAGCCAGGGACAACACGCGCTGGTGTTGCGCAATGGCCTGGACGTTGAAGTATTCGCCATTGATCAAGGTGCCAGCGCGTTCATCCAGTATCTGCAAAACGGCCAGTCACTGATGCAGGCGCTGGAAGCCGCCCCCGCCTTCGACCTCAGCCAAACCCTGGCGCTGCTGATCAGCCGCAACGCCATCACTCACTTGCATAACAACAAGGTATCGCCATGAACATCCGGACCGAATCACAGAACCCCATCGTTCGCGCCATCGCGTTACTGGAGATGATTCCCCGCAGTCTGATCGCCTTTATCGCGCGCTTCTCGATTGCGGCGGTGTTCTGGAAGTCCGGGCAAACCAAGGTCGAAGGCCTGGCCATCGACCTGTTTGACGGCTCCTTCCAGCTTGGCGTGCCGCATCTGGCGGACTCGACCATCCCGCTGTTCCAGAGCGAGTACCACGTGCCATTGCTGTCCCCGGAACTGGCGGCGCACCTGGCCGCCTTCGCCGAGCATGTCTTCCCGATGCTGATCCTGATCGGCTTAGCCACGCGATTTTCGGCGCTGGCCTTGCTGGGCATGACCCTGACCATTCAACTGTTCGTGTACCCCGACGCCTACCCGACCCATGGCACTTGGGCGGCGGTGTTGCTGTACCTGATGGCGACCGGGCCGGGGAAATTGTCGATCGATCATCTGATCGCCCGACATTTCGCCCGGTAAACACCTTCCCCTGTGGGAGTGAGCCTGCTCGCGATAGCGGTGTGTCAGTCAAACATCAATGCTGAATGTCACACCGCTATCGCGAGCAGGCTCACTCCTACAAGGGGTGGATGTGGGCGGCTATTGCTGGAGACGCGCCAATGCCTCGCCGCTGCGTTTAAACCAATCAATCAAGTAGTCCGCCAACACCTGCGTGCGTTTGGGCAGTCCGCCCTGATACGGATGCACCAGGTACATCGGCATGCTCCGCGTCTGATAATCACGCAGGAGCCAGCGCAATCGCCCGTCAGCCAATTCCGTTTGCAGCAGGTAGGAAGGTAACCGCGCAATGCCGGCCCCTGCCAGCGCTGCTTTTTTCAACAGGCTGTAGTGATTGCTGGCAAACGGACCCGACACCCGAACCCGCAGCAACTCGTGCTGCTGGTGATACAGCCATTCTTCGCGACCGCTGTAATGGCTGTTGAGCAGGCAGCGATGGTCGGCCAATGCCTGGGGCGTCTGCGGCTCACCGTACTGTTCGAGATAGGCCGGGCTGGCGCAGGTCATTTCGTGCCAGGCCAGCAGAGGACGCGCGACCAAGCGTTGGTCATTGGCCACTTCGGAGCGGATGGCCAGGTCAAAACCGTCTCGGGACAAATCGTGAAAGCTGTTGTTGAGGTCCAACTCGATCTGCACCTCGGGATATTGGCGGGAAAATTCCAGCAACAAGCCATCGAAGAAGGTTTCCCCCAGCGAGACCGGAACCGTCATGCGCACCGGCCCGGCCATGTCGTCCTTCAACCGCGCCAACGCCTGACGCGCCTTCTCGACTTGAACCACCAGCGCCTGGGCTTGAGGCAACAGCGCCGCGCCCGCCGCCGTCAAACTCAAACGGCGGGTGGTGCGTTGCAGCAAGACAACGGAGAACCGTGTTTCCAGCAAGCTGATGCGCTTGGACAACTGTCCCTTGCTGCAGCCCAATTGCTGCGCCGCCAGGGTGAAACTGCCCGCTTCGATCAACACCGCGAACGCCGCCAGATCATCCATCTCGCTCATGGATTGTTTCCATTTGAAAACCAAAGGTTGCCTATTAGCGCGCTTATCAATGGAAAAAACCACTCTAGACTGCAACCTCGTTCAACCACTTCGAGGAACAGCACGATGAAAATTCTTTTGATAGGCGCAGGTGGCACCATCGGTTCAGCGGTCGACAAGGAACTGTCCCAGCGCCACGACATCATCCGTATCGGCCGTAACAGCGGCGATTTCAATGTGGATATCAGCGACAGCGCCTCGATCCGCAAACTGTTCGAGCAAACCGGTAAATTCGATGCGCTGGTCTGCGCTGCCGGCAACGTGACCTTTGCACCGCTGGATGAAATGAGCGAAGAAAGCTTTGCGCTGGGCTTGAAAGACAAGCTGATGGGCCAGGTCAACCTGCTGCTGATCGGCCGTGAATTCGCCAATGACGGCGCCTCGTTCACCTTGACCACTGGCGTGCTCAGCCACGACCCGATTCGCAGCGGCGCCTCGGCGGCATTGGTCAACGGCGCGCTGGACAGCTTCGTGCGTGCGGCGGCCATCGAACTGCCCCGCGGCTTGCGGGTGAACTCGATCAGCCCAACCGTTCTGCTCGAAGCCATGGGCAGTTACGCGCCGTACTTCCGGGGCTACAAGCCGGTTCCCGCAGCGGATGTGGCATTGGCCTACGCCAAAAGCGTAGAGGGCCTGCAGACCGGCCAGACCTTTCACGTCGGCTGACACACCACCCTCACTGTAGGAGCGAAGCTTGCTCGCGAAAGCGTTCTGTCATTCATGACGATGCTGGATGCACTGGCCCCTTCGCGAGCAAGCTTCGCTCCTACAGGAGATCGAACATCGCCGGGGTTGTGATGAACGGTCAGGCTGCGTAACGTGGCGGCACTTGTCTGGAGAGCCAAAGATGCGTGTTGCCCGTTCCTTAGTCCTTGTCGCCCTGCTTCCGCTGTTTGCCGCCTGCCAATTGTTTGATGGCCCGCGTGAAAGCGCCTCCCACGTGGGCCAGACCCGCCTGCAGGGCCAGTTGACGGCAGCGGACGGCAAGTTGCTGTTCCAGCCGTGCAATGAACAGCGCAGTTATGTGGTCAATGACAGCGGTGGCACCAGCGTCTTGCAAGAGGCCGCGGCCCTCGCCGATGCCCAGGGCAAGCTGTTCGCCGACGTGCGTGGGCAAATCGTCGACAGTCGCCTTGATCTTGAACAGCTGTACCGCGTCGAACGCTCCGGCGCCGCCTGCGACGATCCCAATTTCAAATTGCTGATCCTGCGCGCCGCCGGCCACTCGCCGGAGTGGAACGTCAAGGTCAGCGGCAAAGGCATGGTTATCGACCGTGCCGGCCAGCCGCCCCTGGCCGTGCCCTATGTTGAAGAACAGCTGGGCGATGGCCGTTTCAATCTCAGCACCGAAGCCAATAACCAGCACATCGAACTGTGGGTCGCGCCGCAACGTTGCGTCGACAGCACCACCGGCAGCGTCCAGCACATGAGCGCCGAGCTGCGCATCGATGGTCAGGTGCAACGCGGTTGCGGGTATTTCGGCGGCTCGCGTAACGACTGATCGTTTTTGCCTCACGGGACCGGCGTTTGGGGCTTATAATCGCCGCCTTCAAACGCCTTGGCGCAGTTGTGCGCCCCGCGAACCGGATCCCGTCATGTTACGAATCACCGAACTCAAGTTGCCGATCGACCATCCCGATGAAGACCTGCGCCCTGCCATCGTGCAGCGCCTGGGCATCGCCAGCGATGACCTGCTCGATTTCACCTTGTTCAAGCGCAGCTACGATGCGCGCAAAAAGTCCTCTGAACTGTGCTTCATCTACACCATCGACCTCACCGCCAGGGATGAGGCCGCGTTGCTGCACAAGTTCGCCGATGACCGTAACGTCAACGTGGCACCGGATGTCAGCTACAAAGTGGTCGGCCAGGCGCCGGCGGATCTTGAACAACGTCCTGTCGTCGTGGGTTTTGGTCCGTGCGGGATTTTCGCCGGGCTGCTGCTGGCGCAAATGGGCTTCAAGCCGATCATCCTCGAACGCGGCACCGAAGTGCGTCAGCGCACCAAAGACACCTGGGGCCTGTGGCGCAAAAGCGTACTCAACCCTGAATCCAACGTGCAGTTTGGCGAGGGCGGCGCGGGGACATTCTCCGACGGCAAGCTCTATAGCCAGATCAAGGACCCGAAATTCATCGGTCGCAAAGTCCTGCACGAGTTCGTCAAGGCCGGCGCCCCGGAAGAAATCCTCTACGTCAGCAAACCGCACATCGGTACGTTCCGACTGACCGGCGTCGTGGAAAACATGCGCGAGCAGATTCGCGCGCTGGGCGGCGAAGTGCGCTTCCAGCAACGGGTCACCGACGTGTTGATCGAGGACGGCCAACTGGTCGGCGTCGAGCTCAATGGTGGCGAACAGATTCATTCGAAACACGTGATTCTTGCCTTGGGCCACAGCGCCCGGGACACCTTCCGCATGCTTCACAGCCGTGGCGTGTTCATGGAAGCCAAGCCGTTCTCGGTGGGCTTCCGCATCGAGCACCCGCAGTCGCTGATCGACCGCGCACGCCTGGGCAAGTACGCCGGCCACCCGAAACTCGGGGCGGCCGACTACAAACTGGTGCACCACGCCAAGAACGGTCGCTCGGTGTACAGCTTCTGCATGTGTCCGGGCGGCACCGTGGTAGCGGCGACATCCGAGCCGGGCCGCGTGGTCACTAACGGCATGAGCCAATACTCGCGTAACGAGCGTAACGCCAACTCCGGGATCGTCGTCGGGATCACCCCGGAAGTCGATTACCCGGGCGGCCCGCTGGCGGGTATCGAGTTGCAGGAACGCCTGGAATCCCACGCTTACGTGTTGGGCGGCAGCAACTACGAAGCCCCGGCGCAGTTGGTCGGTGACTTCATCGCCGGCAAGCCGTCCACCGAGTTGGGCAGCGTAGAACCGTCCTATAAACCGGGTGTTGCCTTGGGTGATCTGGCGCTGGCTCTGCCTGCGTTTGCCATTGAAGCCATTCGTGAAGCTCTGCCGGCGTTCGAAAAGCAGATTCGCGGTTACTCGCTGCATGACGCGGTGTTGACCGGGATCGAGACGCGCACCTCGTCGCCGCTGCGCATTACCCGCAACGAGTCGATGCAGAGCCTGAACGTGAAAGGTCTGTTCCCGGCGGGTGAAGGCGCGGGTTATGCGGGCGGGATTCTGTCGGCGGGTGTCGACGGGATTCGGATCGCCGAAGCCGTGGCCCGCGACATCCTCGGCCTGGAAGCCTGAAATAACACCCCACTTGTCGGAGCGAGGCTTGCCCGCGAAGAAATTGACGCGGTCTATTAGGAAGACCGCGTTAACCTCTTCGCGGGCAAGCCTCGCTCCTACGGGGGGGGGTGGTATCAGATATTCGCGCGTAAAACGTTGGCGGGAAGCGGTTCACCGCGCTCGACACTCCCCGCCACAACCTCCATCAACCCACTCAACTCATACCCTTGGGCCTTGAGCCAATCCTGGTCGTAATAGCTGGTCTCATACCGCTCGCCGCCGTCGCACAGAATCGCCACGATCGACCCCGACTCCCCCGCCGCTGCCATCTGCCCGGCCGCCATCAAGGCACCGATCAGGTTGGTCCCGCTCGACCCGCCGACACGCCGTCCCAAATGTTGCGCCAGGTAATGCATGGCTGCCAGCGACAACGCGTCCGGCACCTTGACCATCGCATCGATCACCTTGGGCAGAAACGACGCCTCGACCCGTGGCCGGCCAATGCCTTCAATCCGAGAACCATGGTCCAGTCGCAGGCTGGCATCCCCCGTCTGGTAGAAATCGAAGAACACCGAACGCTCGGCATCGGCGCACAACACGCGGGTGCAATGCTGGCGATAACGCACGTATCGACCCAGCGTCGCGGTGGTGCCGCCGGTGCCGGGGCTGGAAATCAGCCAGCTCGGCTCCGGGTACCGTTCAAAACGCATTTGCTGGAAGATCGACTCGGCGATGTTGTTGTTCGCCCGCCAGTCAGTGGCGCGTTCGGCATAGGTGAACTGGTCGATGAAATGCCCGTCATGTTCGCGGGCCAGGCGCTCGGACTCGGCGTAGATCTGCGTCGGATCGTCGACCAGATGACTCTTGCCGCCGTAGAACGCGATCTGCGCGATCTTCTCTTTGGACGTGGTCGCCGGCATCACCGCAATGAACGGCAAGCCCAGCAACCTGGCGAAGTAAGCCTCGGAAATCGCCGTCGAACCGCTGGACGCTTCAATCACCGGCGCGCCGGGTTTGAGCCAGCCGTTGCACAAGGCATAGAGGAACAACGAGCGCGCCAGCCGGTGCTTGAGGCTGCCGGTGGGATGGCTGGACTCGTCCTTGAAGTACAGCTCGATGCCCGCAAACCCCGGGAGCGGCAAAGGGATCAGGTGGGTGTCGGCGCTGCGCTGGAAGTCGGCTTCGATGATCCGGATGGCTTCGCGGGCCCACTGTCGGTTGTCGTTCATGATGGTTTTTCTCGTTGAGTCGGCCTTCGTGCAAGGCTCAGCCCATAAGCTTAGGAAAAATCCCACGCCACGCACAGATACAGCTGAGGCCCAATACGTTTGGCAACTGCTAGGCTCATCTCCGTGCCAACCCCTCGCGTTGTAACGGTATATAACAAAAAAGAATATAACTTTTGTTTTAACAACCAACGGTACGGGTTAGGGTGTGCCACCTTTTTGATTTTTCGATGGAGAGCGACCTTGCCTCTGCGTAGCACTTTCACGCGTTTCTTTCAGTTGGAAGCTGCCAGCGGTCTGTTATTGATCGCCGCGGCAGCCCTGGCTTTGATCATCAACAACTCCCCGTTGTCGTGGCTGTACAGCAGTTTCCTCGACACGCCGGTGGTGGCGCAGATCGGTGCGCTGCAAATCGCCAAACCGGCGCTGCTGTGGATCAACGACGGCCTGATGGCCCTGTTTTTCCTGCTGATCGGCCTGGAAGTGAAGCGCGAAGTCCTCGACGGCCAGCTGTCGAAACCTTCGCAGATCGTCCTGCCCGGCGCGGCAGCGATTGGCGGCATGGTCGTTCCGGCACTCCTCTACTGGTTCCTCAATCGTGACAACCCGGCAGCCCTGAGTGGCTGGGCCATCCCGATGGCCACCGACATCGCCTTCGCCCTCGGCGTTCTCGCCCTGCTAGGCAAGCGCGTGCCGGTGTCGCTGAAACTGTTCCTGATGACCCTCGCGATCATTGACGACCTCGGCGCCATTATCGTCATTGCGATCTTCTACTCCGGCACACTGTCGACACTTTCGCTGGCATTGGCTGCGTCGTGCATCGTCGCCTTGATCGCGATGAACCGGCTCGGCGTGGTCAAGCTCGGGCCGTACATGATCATCGGTTTGATCCTCTGGGTCTGCGTGCTCAAGAGCGGCGTCCACGCGACGCTGGCTGGTGTGACCCTGGCGTTCTGCATTCCCTTGCGCACAAAAAATGCCGAACCGTCACCGCTGCTGACCCTCGAACACGCCCTGCATCCCTGGGTGGCCTACGGCATTCTGCCGCTGTTCGCCTTCGCCAACGCCGGCCTGTCGCTCAGCGGCGTGACCATGGAAAGCTTCACTCACCACGTGCCGATGGGCATTGCGGTAGGCCTGCTGCTGGGCAAAACCGTCGGTGTGTTCGGCCTGACCTGGCTGGCCGTGAAAATTGGCATCGCCGCCCTGCCCCAAGGCGCCAACTGGGGCCAGGTGCTGGGTGTCGCGATCCTCTGTGGCATCGGCTTCACCATGAGCCTGTTTGTCGGCTCCCTGGCCTTCGAGCCGGGTGTCAGTGAATACGCCGGAATGGACCGGATGGGTATTTTGACCGGTTCGATTCTGGCGGCATTGATCGGTTATGCGGTGACAGCGGCAGCGAGCCGCAAGCGCACCGCGCTGCCATCCTGAGCGAAAGAGAACCCTCTTAACGACAATCAGGATTCGTCCTTCAGCCACGTTTGACCTCGTTCGTTAACGTCGCACAGCCCCTTATCCGGGGCTGTCGATGTGCGAGCGCAAGGAAGATCAATGGCTGGAAACAAGGATATCCCCCGGGTTAAAAACCCACCGTCCGGCGACGGACACCACGTCACTCACCGCTTCATGACGGCCTCCGAACTGGCCGAGCGGGACGCCCGACAAAACACTTACGACGCCATGCTCGCCAGGCAAGAGGCCTTCGAGCTCAGTCGTGAGATCGCCCCCAAAAGGGACGAATCGGTTCGTGCCGGTTGCGTCTTCGCCAAGTCCTGCAAACTGCCGGACGCCATCATCGACTACTCGAATCCTTCGGGCATGGTACCTACCGACAGCCTCAAGGATTACGGGGAAGTCGCCTGGCTGGGTGCCCGCGAAGCGGACGATGCCGGGCTGCTGAATCTCGAAACCATCAGCGGCAGTACGCTCTCGCTCGGCATTGGCCGACTCGCCCTGAGTGCTCCGACGCTCGCCGCTCCGGTGGCCGCAATCGGCGCCGCCGGGGCCACCGCGCTGGCTACGGTGGTCGCGCTGTTCTGGACGCCAAGCTTGAGCGACAGCGCGCTGTATACCGAAGATCAGTTGCGCGCTCTGAAACAGGCCAGGACCCGCGTTCGCTTGCAGGTCGAGCAACAGGCGGATGGCCGTCTCAAGGGTTATGGCTTCTATACCGGCAAGAACCGCGGTTGGGAAATGGTCGATGTCGTGCAGTTCACCTTGCGCGACAGTCAGCAGGTGGCGGATCTAGGGGATGGGGTTGAGCTGATCTGGACACCGGCAGTGGATGGTTCGGACATTCTCGGGATTCCGGCGCTGGAGGCTGCTCCGCAAGCGCCGCATATTTGGGTGTATCCGCCGACGAAAGCGGCTGACGGGATTATTGTGAATCCGGTGTATCCGCCTGATTACAAGGATTTCATTCTTGTTTTTCCGGTGGGGTCGGGGGTAAATCCGGTTTATGTAGTGATGAGCATGCCGGGGGATCATAAGTACTACGATGATCCGGAAACCCTCCCAGGCTTCCCTGATGCATTTCCCGTAAAACCGAAGGTTTCAGTTCGAGGTGGAGGGAAAAAACGAGCCCGATGGCTAGACCGCAAAGGCCGTATATATGAGTGGGACTCCAAAAGCGGTGCTGTAGAGCTTTACGATAAATCCGGAGTGCATTTCGGCGAATTCAATCACGTAACCGGCGAGCGAACCAAAAAGGCAAAGCCTGGTAGAAGAACCTCAAGAAACTGAAGAGAAAAATTATGCGCTATTTATCCATCACCGGTTTTTACCCTGATGAAAAACAAGATGATTCATTGCAGTTCCAACTGACCATCAAAGACTATGAAATGAACCAGGCATTGGCTCAATTGACCGAGTCAAAAAAACTGGAAGAAATAGAGCCTGGGGAGCTGGAACTGACAGGCACTCAAGTCCTACAGGTTGCAGAACTATTAGAAATAGACTTACCCGAGGGGTTGGAATATTTCATAGGCCCCCGCGCCGCGCCGTGAGAATCCTTAACAAACAAAACCCCAACCAGTCACCCGGCCGGGGTTTTCTTTTACCGCTCGTTCCCGCTTAGTGCGTAACGCGGCTCGTACCGTCAACAGTCGCAATCCGCACCCGCTCGCCCACGCGGAACACTTCATTCTCCTGAACCTGCTGCACATAGGCGCGCATGCTGCCGTCGTCTTCACGGACGGTGATTTCCACGCCTTGGGTGCGGGTCAGGCCTTCTTCAGTGGCTGAACCGAGCAGGCCGCCCGCCACGGCGCCGATGACCGCAGCGACGATGCTGCCTTTACCGCCGCCGATGGCGCTACCGCCGACACCACCGACCACTGCGCCCGCTGCGCCGCCGATCGGGGTCTTGGTGCCTTCGATTTTCACCGGACGCAAGGATTCGATGGTGCCCATGCGAACGGTCTGCACACGACGCGCTTCGTCACGGGAATAGGAGTCACCGGTCAGGCTCGATTGGCAGCCGGTGAGCAACATCGCCATCGTGGAAAAGGAAGCAACCAGCAGAACAGACTTACGCATAGCATCAACTCCAAAGGACAAGTATTCATTAAACTCCGCAGCTTGACGTCTGTCACGGCATCGCCCGGATAAAATTGGTTTCATTCAGGCTCGGTACAGGCGCCTCGGAACTCACCACACAGTAGCGGCAAACCGAAAAACCTGCCCCACTGACCCAAGGATTTTCATGGATTACTTCATCATTGTCGTCACCACGGTCGCCGGTTTGTACTTCCACTGGTGGCTGTACGTGCGGATCAAACGCTGGATGGACCGCGATCTGGCGTTGGCGCTGGCGGGTAAAGACGAGCAGAAAAAAGCGTTCATGCTCGAGCAACTGGCAAGCGCTCAGGCGCAGAAGATCAAGCGCCGGGACCTGCCCCAGTGGCTTGAAGCCGCTGCGGCAGGCTATCCCGATCGGTAGACTGCTTAAGGTGCCAGACGTTCAAGAATCCAGTCGGCGCCTTGCAAACGGTAGTTGAGGCGATCGTGCAGGCGGCTCGGACGGCCTTGCCAGAACTCGATGCGCTCGGGTAGCAAGCGGTAACCGCCCCAATGTTCCGGGCAGTGCGGTTGAGTGTCGCTGAAACGTTGCTCGGTGTTCTTGAGCAGCGCTTCCAGTTCAGCACGATCGGCGATCACCCGGCTCTGGGGCGAAGCCCAGGCACCGAGACGACTGCCCAGCGGGCGGACCTGGAAATAGGCGTCGGACTCTTCAGCCGTAACCTTCACCACCCGCCCTTCGATGCGCACCTGGCGCTCCAGGGTCGGCCAGAAAAACGTCATGGCGGCGAACGGGTTTGCCGCCAGATGCTGGCCTTTGGCGCTGTCGTAGTTGGTGAAGAAGGTGAAACCCTCTTCGTCCAGGCCCTTGAGCAGCAGAATGCGGCAATGCGGCCGACCGTCCTGATCGACGGTGGCCAGGGTCATGGCATTGGCCTCCACCGGCGGTTGCTCGGTTTTCACCGCGTCCGCAAACCACTGATGGAACAGTCCGAACGGCTCGGCCGGGGCTTGCGCCTCGGTCAGACCGTCACGGGTGTAGTCGCGACGCATATCAGCCAGGCCCTGGGTCATGGCGCATTCCTTTTGGTTAACGAATCACTTCTTTGCAGCATCGGCAGCGGCGACTTTCTTGTCAGCCACTGCGGCTTTTGCTGGGGCAGTCTTTTTCGCCGGGGTCGCGGTTTTAGCCGGTGCCTTCTTGGCTGGAGCCTTGGCGGCTTTCTTGGCCGGGGCTTTTTTCGCAGCAGGCACAGCCGCTTTTTTCGCCGCAGGTGCAGGCGTGACAGGCTTGACCACTGGCTTGACGTCCTGGGCAGCGACCAGGCGAACGGGCGCCGGAGCCGGCATGTTGTACTTGCTCAGCAACGCGACCATGGTGTTTTGCGGAGTCACCAGCAATTCCACACGACGGTTCAAGGCGCGACCTTCGTTGCTGTCGTTGGCTGCACGAGGGGCTTCACCGCCCATGCCGCGCAGCATCAGGCGATCACGCTGCAAACCGCTGAGGCGGAAGATCGCAGCGACGGCTTGCGCACGCTCCTGGCTCAGTTTGACGTTGGCCGGTGCGGCGCCCGAGGTATCACTGTGACCCAGTACCAGGACGGCGGTCTTAGGATCGACTTCCAGGATTTTCGCGACGCGAGTGAACGGGCCTAGGGTCACGGGCAGCAACATGGCCGGACGGTCCGGGTTGAACGAGCCTTCTACCGGCGCGGTCACGACCAATACGTTTTCACGACGCTCAAGTTGCAGATTGCTGTCCTTGATCGCTTCACGCAGGCGCGGCTCGTAGTCGTCGAGCCAGGCTTGAGTGACTTTAGGATCCGGCATCGGCACGGCTTTGGCGGTGGGTTGATCTTTACCCCCGAACGGCCACCACCACTTTCCACCGGCTTCAGCTTCAGCCTTGGCCACTTCGACAGGCTTGGCTTCGGGTTTTACTTCGGGCTTTTTGTCGAGCGCTTCATCGGAGCCGAACGGCCAGTACCAAGGGTTGGAACTTTCAGCTTTGGTCACTGGAGCCGCGGCGGCCGTTTTCAAAGGGGCTGGGGTCGGGGCCGGAGCCGGCTCTTTCGCCGCGACTTTGTCGGAGGAGCCGAACGGCCACCAGCTGCTGCCATCCGAATCACTTTGTGGGGTCTGTGCACAACCGGTGATCGCGACACACAGGGCCAAGGCAAGGGTGGTTTTATTGAATGACATTGGATATCCACAAAAATGAAATCATAAAAAATCAGGCCGGCGTGACCGGATAAACAGACGGTTGGAAACCATAATGGCTTTCGGGTTCCGGCCCTGGAGCCCGAGAGTGCGTATTACAGACAAGTGGCCAGTACCCGCGCAAGCTTCTGCGCGCGCGGATCCATCAAGACGTAAGGCCCCAGTGTATTTGTCACAAATCCGAAGGCCACATCATGTTCCGGGTCGGCAAAACCGATGGAGCCGCCAGCGCCCGGATGGCCGAATGCCCGCGGGCCGAGGCCGTAGGTCGCATTGGGAACGTCCGGTTGATCGAGCATGCAACCCAGGCCAAAACGGGTCCGGGTCAATAAAGTCTTGTCTTCGCCAAGGCTGTGTTCGCGGGTGAGCTCCTCGAGCATTTCGCTTTCCAGCAGGCTGCCATCAAGCAGGCCGGCGTAGAAACCAGCAAGGCTACGGGCGTTACCGTGGCCATTGGCGGCGGGTTGTTGCATCCGGCGCCATTCGGGTTTGTTGGTGCTGGTCATGATCGACGGCGGGTTAGTGAAGGCCCGGGTGGTCATGGCGGTCGGCTCGCGCATAGTCACTTGCAGCAAGCGCTGGGCCGCCGCATCGCCAACGTTGCCCTTGCCGCGGGCGATGTGCGCCACGCGATGGAACTCTTCGTCCGCCAGGCCCACATGGAAATCCAGCCCTAACGGCTTGGCGACCCGCGCCACAATCGATGAGCCCGGCCCACGACCGTCGGCACGGCGCAGCAACTCGCCCACCAGCCAGCCATAGGTGATTGCCGCGTAACCGTGGCCTTCGCCCGGTGTCCACCACGGCGTTTCGGCAGCAAGGGCATCGACCATGGTGTACCAGTCGTAGAGCGCTTCGGGTGCCAGCAACTCGCGCAGTGCCGGCAGACCGGCCTGATGGCAGAGCAACTGGCGCAAGGTGACGGAGTCTTTGCCGGCAGCGGCGAATTCGGGCCAGTAGCGCGCCACCGGGGCATCCAGTTGCAACTTGCCTTCGGCCACCAATTGCAGGGCGGTGACGGCAGTGAAGGTCTTGGTGCAGGAGAACAGGTTGGCGATAGTGTCGCTGTGCCAGGCTTCAAGGCCATCCTTGTCGGCGGTACCGGCCCAGAGGTCGAGGACGGTTTCACCACCGACCCGGATGCACAACGCCGCACCACGTTCCTGAGGATCGTCGAACAGCGCCGCGAACGCTTCACGCACTGCTTCGAACTTAAGCTCGTAATGACCCTGAATCTGCACCCGCAACTCCCCGGACTATCGTTCTACAAAGTGGCCCGCATTGTTCCAGCCATTGAAGGTTTTGGGAACAGGCGTGAGCCGGGCGGTCGGTTGCCCATGGATTGGATCAGAAATTTGTCGTCAGGCTCGCTCCCCAAGGATCACGCAGGACCATGGTGGGAGCGAGCCTGCTCGCTAAAAACGATAACGCGGTCGAGCAGGACTCAGTGACCGTTGGCCGAATGGCCGCCGGCATGGCCCACGCCTTTGCCCGCATCACCTTTTTTACCGCCCTCGCCTTCATGGCTGGCTTTATCCGCTTCAGCCTTGGCCTTCTCAGCCTCCTTGCCCAACTGGTCAACGGTCGCCAGGTTGCTCTTGCGCACGCTGTCGACAAAGCCCTGGAACGGCAGATCGGTAATGCCCACCAGGCCAAAGTGACCGTTCTCGCCATCCAGCAGACGTCCGGTCACCGGTTGATCGAGGTACTGGAACCAGTGCACGCCGACAATCGACGGTTCGCTCAGCGCCTGTTTGAGGAAGTTGGCATAAGCCGGGCCACGGTCTTCTTCCTTGGCCAACTGCGTCACGCCGCCCCAGAAAGGACCGCGATCAGCGGAGCCGAAGTTGAACTCGGTGATCAGCACCGGTTTGTCCAGGCTGCGCAATTTGGCGAAGTCATAGCCGTCTTGCGGTTGCAGGGTGTACATGTTGAAGCTCAGTACGTCGCAATACTGGGCGCAGGACTCAACGGCTTCCGGGGTGCTGGTGGCGAAGCGACCGCCCAGCAGCAACTGGTTCGGTGCGTGCCACTTGAGCGAATCGGAAAGGGTCTTGAAGTAGGTATCGGCGAAGACCTTCTGGAAGTATTTGAAATCAGCCTCGATTTCCGGGTGTTCGGCGCTCGGCAGCGGCGGCACGAAACCCGGGTCTTCCATCAATTCCCAGGCCGGCAAGTCGATGCCCCAGGCCTTGGAAAGGCCGGCCTGATTGCGGTACTTGTCGCGCAACTGCTTGAGAAACGCCCGTTTGGCCGGCACGTCGGTGGTCATTTTCAAGGTGCCGTAGGCCAGTGCGTAACGGGCTTTCGGATCGTCGCCGGGGCCGGCCCAGGCCAGTTCGTTGTCGGCGAAGTAACCGATCAGCCAGGGATCGTCGCGATGGTCGCGGGCGGCGATGGCCACGGCGCGTTCGGTGGCCATGGCGAAGCGTGGGTCGAACGGGTCGGGCATGCCGCCCCACCAATCGGTGCCGGTGCTGATGCTGGCGTAATCGCCGACGATCGACAGCGGCAAGGTGTACGGCACACGGTCAGCATTGGCCAGCGCCGGAGCGCTCCAGTTGCCGACCGTGTTGAAACCCCAGGCTTGCAGGCGATCCAGGGTATGGCTGGCCCAGCGTTGTTCATCAACCACGGCTTTGCAGGGTTCAGCAGGTTTTTGCTCGACGGCTTTGGCGACGGTCGCTTCCTCCGCGCCGGTCTTGGCGGCTTCGGCGACGCCGGATTCGGCAGTCGTAGGTGCGACAGGTTGCTCGGCGGCCTTGTCGGTCGTGGCCTCGACCGCATCAGCCTTGGCTGCTTCGGCGACACCGGCCTTGGTGTCGCTGCCCAGCGCGCACGGTTCGCCGTACAGGCGCTGCAAGTTAGCGCCATAGAAATCGTACCAGCGACCGGCGTTATAACCACGGCCCTGATCGGCGCCGTTGCCACCACGGTTGTCGCCTTCGCCATAATGACTGGCCAAGGGTTCTTCCGGTTTTGGCAGGGATTCAAACATCCACTCGCGGCCGGCGATGTAGGTCTGGTTGACGTTCGGGGTAACGGTATTGACCCCCAGCGAATAGAACGGATGCCCTTCCGGGGTCACCAGGTACCAGCGACCGTCACGTTTTTCCGTGCGGAAAAAACCGCTGGCCTTGAACGTCGGGCCTTTGTTCCAGCCGCCGAACTTATCCAGGGATAACTTCTGGCGCTCGGCGAGCCAGGTTCTGGTTTGTTGCTGTTCTTTGGCGGCGGCGCTTTTCAGTTGCTCATCGCTACCGACCTTCTCCGGCCATTTGGCCCGGGTCGATTGACCGTAGGCGTCCACCAGGCCGCCGTATGCCGCCTTGGTCACCGCTTCACCGTCCTGCACGCCAAAGCGCTCAAGCAAGATACTTTGGGCTACTTTCGGCTGATCCATCGACAACGTCACCGACACCACCTGGCTGCGATCCAACTCACCGGCGCTGCTGGCCAGCAATACCCGTTGGCCGTCAAACGTCATCGGCATCGGCGGCCCGGCCTTCATGCCCTGGCTCAGCGGCGAACTCGGTTGCAGCGGCACCAGCAAGGTCTGCGCCGGTCCCGCGGGCAAGTCGACGCGACTGATCAGGGTCTTGCCATCGTTGCTCTGGATTTTCACGTACAGGGTCACGGCCCAGTCCATCGCGCTCTGAATGCGCAAGCTCATGACACCTGACTGGGACCAGTCCCAGGCGCCGGTTTGCGGGGTCAGACGCAAGGTCGGTTGCGCCACCGGGTTGAACGTCACCCGACGCAGCACTTCACCTTCGGCCGTTTGCTCCGCATTGGATTGCGGCAGGCTGGCATCTTGAGTTGCCACCTGGACCACATCGGCGGGGCGCACAAAGTTGAACAGCGTCTGTTGGCCGGCAGGGGCTGCCAGCAAAGGGGCTGCGAACATCAGGGCGAAAACAGCAGGCAACGAACAGCGAATCATAGGAACGTGTTTCTCCCGAACGACCCTCAATGGGCCAATGGAAAGGTGGTGGCTGAACGATAGACAACGCGGTGGGCAAAAAAGCCCACCGGTGTTTCAGGAAATTTCGCGACGGAATGGCGGCAATGCGTTGAGGATTGCTTTGCCGTAACGCTGGGTGACCAGACGTCGATCCAGCAGGGTAATGGTGCCGCGGTCTTCTTCGGTACGCAGCAAGCGGCCGCAGGCCTGGACCAGTTTCAGCGAAGCGTCGGGCACGGAGATTTCCATGAACGGATTGCCGCCACGGGCTTCAATCCATTCGGCCAGGGCCGCTTCGACCGGGTCGTCGGGCACCGAGAACGGAATCTTCGCGATCACCACGTGCTCGCAATACGCACCGGGCAAGTCGACCCCTTCGGCAAAACTCGCCAGGCCGAACAGCACGCTGGAGTCTCCGCCATCAACACGCGCCTTGTGCTTGTTCAGGGTTTCCTGTTTCGACAGGTTGCCTTGAATGAACACTTGCTTGCGCCAGTCACGGTCCAGGCCGTCGAACACGTCCTGCATCTGTTTGCGCGAGGAGAACAGCACCAGGGTGCCGCGCGAACCTTCCACCAAGGCTGGCAAGTCACGGATGATCGCGGCGGTGTGGGCCGGTGCGTCACGCGGGTCGGCTTTCAGGTCCGGCACCCGCAACACACCGGCGTCGGCGTGATGGAACGGGCTCGGGACCACGGCAGTCACGGCTTTTTTTGGCAGGCCGGCACGCATGCGGAAACGGTCGAAGGTGCCGAGCGCGGTCAGGGTCGCCGAAGTCACCAGTGCGCCATAAGCGACGTTCCACAGGTTGCGCCGGAGCATTTCCGCGGCGAGGATCGGGCTGGCGTTGACCTCGATGTCGAACAGCGAACCGCTTTCGGCCAGGGTCAGCCAGCGGGCCATGGGCGGATTGTCTTCCGGGTCTTCAGCGGTGAACGCGACCCACAATTCCCAGTTGCCCGAAGAACGGGACAACAGGCTGCCGAACAGCGGATACCACTCTTCGGCCTGGTTGCTGGCGATGCCGATATTGACCTCGCCGTCCATGCCTTCCTTGAGCAGTTCGGTGAGCCGGGTGAACAGGTCGGTCAGACGGGCATAGCCCTTCTTCAGCTCGACGCCCATTTCGCGCATGTGCTCGGGAATCACCCCGCCGACGAAACGATGTCGCGGCCGTTCGCGGCCTTCGACGTCTTCGCCGGGCTTGAAATCGGCCACCTGCTCGCACGCGGTGAACATGAACTGCTGCTGGGTCTTGATCTCTCGAGCCAGCTCCGGCACCTGCTCGATCAACTTGCCCAGGTCACCCGGCAGCGGATGCTGGGCCAGTAGTTTGGTGAGGTTCTTGGCAGTGGTTTCCAGCCAGTCGGCGGTGGAACGCAGGCGCGTGTAGTGGGCGAAATGGCCGATGGCCTTGTCCGGCAGGTGGTGGCCTTCGTCGAATACGTAAATGGTATCGCGCGGGTCCGGCAGCACGGCGCCGCCGCCCAACGCCAGGTCTGCCAGGACCATGTCGTGGTTGGTGACAATCACGTCAACCTTGCCCATGCCTTCGCGGGCCTTGTAGAAGGCGCACTGGCCGAAGTTGGGGCAATGACGGTTAGTACACTGGCTGTGATCGGTGGTCAGGCGCGCCCAGTCGGCGTCTTCCAGGGCAGTGGACCAACTGTCGCGGTCGCCGTCCCATTTATTGCCGGCGAGCTTCTCGATCATGCTGGTGAAGAGCTTCTGGCTGGCCTCATCGACCTCGATCTTGAAACCTTCTTCTTCGAACAGCTGAGCCGTGGCGGTTTGCGCGTGACCTTCCTGGAGCAACATGTCGAGCTTGGACAGGCACATGTAGCGCCCGCGCCCCTTGGCCAGGGCGAAGCTGAAATTCAGCCCGCTGTTGCGCATCAGGTCGGGCAAATCCTTGTAGACGATCTGCTCTTGCAGGGCCACGGTGGCCGTGGCGATGACCAGGCGTTTGCCGGCGGCCTTGGCGGTGGGTATCGCCGCCAGGCTGTAGGCCACGGTTTTACCGGTACCGGTGCCGGCTTCCACCGCGACAATCGCGGGGTCGCCACTGCGCCGGCCTTCGTCGTCGGTGTCGATGTCACCGAGGACTTTGGCAATTTCGGCGATCATCAGGCGTTGGCCGTAGCGCGGTTTGAGGCTCTTGGCTTCAAGAAAACGCGAGTAGGCGCCCTGGATCGTGGTTTTGAGTTCGGTGCTGATCATGGATTGTCGGGCGCAAAAAACGCTGGATAAATTTTCAGTGGTTCGTATGGGCCGCTATCATACCCCGCTAATTAATCCCGCGCAGAACGGAGTACCTCAATGACACCTTTTGGCATCGTTTACACCCTGCACGTCCTGTCCGCCCTGGTGTGGGTCGGCGGTATGTTTTTCGCCTGGATGGTCTTGCGGCCTGCAGCGATGAAGGCGCTGGAGGGGCCTGCCCGCTTGAAGCTGTGGGTGGAAGTGTTTCAAGGTTTTTTCCGCTGGGTCTGGGTCGCGGTGGTGCTATTGCCGATCAGTGGCGTGGGCATGATTCATCTGCAATACGCCGGGTTTGAGGCGGCGCCGCGGTATGTGCAGGTGATGATGGGCTTGTATGTGGTGATGACCGCGCTGTTTATCCGGATTCAAGCGTTGCTGCTGCCAGAGTTGCGCACGGCGGTGGGCGCACAGGATTGGCCGACCGGGGCTGCGACGCTGGGGAAGATTCGCAAGTTGGTGGGGATCAATTTGATTGTCGGGTTGGTGCTGGTGGCGATTGCTGCGGCCAGACCGATGTTCTAAAGCAAACAGTACAACTGTGGCGAGGGAGCCCCGCTGGGTTGCGAAGCGGCCCCAAAACAGGACTGCTGCGCAGTCCAGCGGGAGCCAGCTCCCTCGCCACAGGATCTCGGTCGTTCTTACAACCTTTGAACGGTCACCGAACCCGCCGCACCCGCAGGCCCCGGCTGTCCATCAACCCCAGGACGACCGCTTTTGCCGCCATCGGCCTCGTAAACGAGGCAGCCCTTGGCCTTGCCGCCCGCGCCCGGCTTGCCGCCAGGCCCCGCGATGCCACCGGCACCACCCGCCACCTGAACCTTGATCTGTTCAACCGGATAATCCCGTGGCACTTCCAGCCTGACCAGCGCCCCCGGCGCCCCCGGCTGACCATCACTGCCATTGCTGCCATCGGCACCGCGGCCGGCCTGGCCCCATGTGCAACCCGGCGCCTGACCGTTGGCCCCATCGAGGCCGACAAAACCTGGCGCGCCCGCGCCACCGCGAGCGTCTACCGACAACAGCGGTGCATTCAGTGCCTTGATCTGCAAATTCAGGTTGCGTCCGGAGCGAGCGGCCTTGAGGTAAGTCCCCGGCGCCCCACGAGCCGTGATCTGGCTGCCTTCAGACAATTCGGCACGACTGACTTTCAATTCCAGTACCTGTTCACTTGGCACGATGGCGATCCGCGCCTCACGCCCCAGATGCAATTCTCCGACGGTGACTTCGGTCACGTTCGAAGGAATCAACAAAGTGCCGTAATCGGCGACTTCCAGGCGTTCAAGCTGCAAGGTGCTGGCGGTGTTGGGCAGGCGCATCAATGAATTGGTTTCGACACTGACCACCTGGGCGCAGGCCAATGGGCTGATGAGTGCGGCGAGCAGACAGAGTTTACGCATGGGAAGCCTTCGATACGGTCGGAGACGGGAGGGTTTGCAGGTGGAATACGCCGAAAAACAGGATCTTCAAGCGATCACGCCAAGGGTGGGCGCGACCTCTGAGGCTGCGGAAACAGAACACCGCCTCAAGCAGATGAAGAGACGCCAACACGCCGCCAGCCAGATTGACCAGCAGGTGCAACGGATTGACAAACGGCATCAGCAGATTGACCAGCACCACCAGCCAAAACAGCAGGGTCAACAACTTCCCCAGCCCCCAAAACACCTTCATACGCCCCCCGTTGAGAATTATTCTTTGCGCGCACAGTAACGGCTTCCGCGAGGGATAAGCCAGAGGGCAACAGAAAATTCTTCATGAAGGCCGCCGAATGGCCGTCGAATCAACAGCCACTGTTGTCCGACGGCTCTATTTCGGGACTTAGCGATTAATGTGTAACTCCACCCTACGGTTTTTCGCGCGTCCTTCATCCGTTTCGTTGTCGGCCAACGGCTGGCTTTCGCCTTTGCCTTCGCTGGTGAGTTTGCTCGGCGCAATGCCCTGGCTCAACAGATAAGCAGCCACACTGCTGGCGCGACGCTCCGAAAGTGCCTGGTTGTATTCATCCGAACCGACGCTGTCGGTATGACCGATCACCTTGATGCTCACCACATCGGCGAATTGCAGTTTGGACATCAGCGAATCCAACTGACTCTGCGCGGCGGGACTCAGGTCAGACTTGTTGAAGGCAAACAGCACGTCGCTGGGCAGAGTGATGACTTCGGGCTCCACTACTTCGACAGGTTTCACGCTGGCCGGGTACTGCGGCAGCGGACAACCATGATGTTCGACAGGCGTATTGGCCGGGGTATCGGGGCAACGATCACGCCGATCGAAAACGCCGTCTTCGTCCTCATCGCCATCCTGGGCGTAACAGATCAAGCCACCGGTCAAGATACCGAGTGCTGCGCCACCGCCTGCCCAGCCGGCACTTTCAATCGCGCCCAGACCGCCGCCGACCAGTCCGCCGATGAGGCTGCAGATCGGCCAGGTACGTTGATTGAGAGGGGCGGTGCCATCGCTGTGAGTGGCGCAACCGGTCAACAGGCTGCCTAGCAGCAGAACCGGCAAGACGGTCCTTGTGAGAACGCTCATTGTGAAAGCTCCTGTGTTACCGGCCCATACCGGTTACACAGGAGTAAAGACCCGCATCCGCGACTGCACAAGCCGCGGAGCGGATGGGACTTAGCGGTTGATTTTGATTTCCGTGCGACGGTTCTGCGCACGGCCGTCAGCGGTTTTGTTATCGGCCACCGGCTGGCTTTCACCGGCACCGGTCACAGACACGAAGCTGCTGCGTGGCACGCCTTGCTGGATGAGGTATTCAACCACCGAGTGAGCACGCTTATCCGACAGTTTCTGGTTGTAGGCATCACTGCCCACGCTGTCGGTATGGCCGGTCACGGTCAATTGAGCGGTGGAGGCTTCCTGTTTCAGGCGCGTGGCGATTGTGTTGAGTACATCTTTATCGGAAGGCGTGAGTGTGGCTTTGTCGAACTGGAAGTGGACATCGCGGATGACAATGACTTCTTCCTTGACCACCACGACTTCTTCGACCATTGGCGCAGGTACCGGTGGAGGGCAGCCGTCGGCATCGACCTTCACGCCTCGAGGCGTACCCGGACACTTGTCGCGACTGTCCGGCACACCATCGCCGTCTTCGTCGCCATCGCCATGCACCCAGCAATAAGCCGCGGCG
Organism: Pseudomonas sp. SJZ077; assembly: GCF_007993905.1. Classification (NCBI taxonomy): domain Bacteria; kingdom Pseudomonadati; phylum Pseudomonadota; class Gammaproteobacteria; order Pseudomonadales; family Pseudomonadaceae; genus Pseudomonas; species Pseudomonas sp. SJZ077. The sequence continues at coordinate 115,307 of NZ_VIUJ01000005.1, read as the reverse complement.
AAACTGCCGACGGCCAGCGCGCCATACCCCGCCCATGCCGTACTCTCGGTCGCACCGAGACCCGCACCGATGACACCACCGACCCCTGCACAGGTCGGCCAGTCGGTTTTCTGCAAACCTGCGCAACCAGTCAACACACTGGTTAGCAGAACCAAGGGTAATGCTGTCCGAACTATGCTCATCTAGTTTTCTCCTGAGGGATCGGCTTGAAACCGATTCAGGGAGTAAAGACCGGAGTTTTAATCTCCGCCAGCAATAGGCCACCGCTGTTTAGTCACGTATTCACGGCCGTTCGCCGATTTTGGTGCAAACCCGCTCTAGGCCCGCACGTTTGGGCAGGCTAGTCTTGGTGCTCTTTTTGAGGAACTCTGATGATTGCAGGTATTTCTTCGCGCACGCCCCAGCAGGCGTTGGCCGCTTTGCTTGATCGATACGCCCCCGCGCGCCTGTTGTTGATCGGCGCCAGCGAATTCCCCGCACTTGAGGCGTTCAAGCTTGCGCACCCGGACAGCTGCGTGGCGCATGCGGCACCGGGTGCACTGCCGGCCGAACTGGCGGCGCGCCGCTTTGATCTGGCGCTGGTGGTCGATTGCCTTGAACACCTGCCAAAGCGTGACGGTCTGAATCTTTTAGGCGGGATCCGTAATCTGAATGCCAGCCGCATTGCGGTGCTGGCGGATTTGCCGGCCAGCGGCTGGCAGGAGACGGATTTCTTTTCCCTGGCCTTGCAAGCCAGTGAACGCTTCCAGCGCGATGAACAAGTGCTGACGCTGTTCACCTACGATCTGCTTGACTATAAACAGGTGCCCGACTGGCTCAACTCGCGGTTCTGGGCCAATCCGGAAAACTTCGGGAAATATTGGTGGTAACGCAATGAGTACATCCATTTGCCCTTGCGGCAGCGGCACCCTGCTCGATGCCTGCTGCGGCCATTACCATGCCGGGCATCCGGCGCCGTGCGCCGAAGCCTTGATGCGCTCGCGCTACAGCGCCTATGTGCTGGGTTTGATCGACTATCTGGTGGCAACCACCCTGCCCGCGCAACAGGCCGGCCTGGATCGTCAGTCCATCAGCGACTGGAGCGCGCAAAGCACCTGGCTGGGTCTGGAGGTGGAAAGCTCCGAGGTATTGGGCGGTCAACCGGAACACGCATTCGTCACGTTCACCGCACGCTGGCATGACGGTGGGGGTGAACACAGCCACCGTGAGCGCTCCTCGTTCGTGCAGAACTCCGGGCACTGGTACTTCATCGACCCCACCGTGCCACTCAAGGCCGGACGCAACGATGCCTGCCCGTGCGCCAGCGGGCAGAAATTCAAGAAGTGTTGCGCGGGGTATTTCGGCGCGTGAGGTGATTCCAAAGGGCTAGACTGGGTTCTAGGGAGAAACACGACCATGATCACCCGGCGCCTTGCACTTTTTCTCTTCACCTCGCTCCTCTTTCTGGGGCTCGGCGGCTGCGCGTCCTGGTTCGGAGACGATCTGCCGGACCCGCAGGTGCACCTGGTGAAGGTTGAAGTGGTCCGCGCCAAACTGCTGGAGCAGAAATTCATCCTGCACTTTCGCGTCGACAATCCCAATGACAACGACCTGACAGTGCGCGGCCTCGAGTACCGTATTCACTTGGGCGACATGCTGCTGGCCGAAGGCGAGCATGAACACTGGTTCACGGTCGGCCCCAAACGCAGTGCCTATTTCAAGGTGCCGATCCGCACCAACCTGTGGCCCAAGGTGCGGGACCTGGTGAAAATGCTGAAAAAACCCGATCAGCCCATCCCCTATCGTCTGGAAGGTGAAATGGAAACCGGTTTATTCATCGCGCACTACGTGCACCTGGCGCGCAATGGCGTGATAATCCCCGCCGATTTAATTCCGGAGCAAAACCGATGACCCAGCAACCCCATGTCCATGGCCCTGACTGCAACCACGATCATGACCATCACGACCACCATGATCACGACCACGGCCATGTCCACGGCCCGAACTGCGGCCACGCCCACCAGGAACCGGTGCGCAACACCCTGAAAGATGTCGGCCGCAACGACCCTTGCCCATGCGGCAACGGCAAGAAATTCAAGAAGTGCCACGGCGCTTGATGCTTCGGGCGAAGAACTTCTTCGCCGCTTGAATCGACTTCGCGAGCAAGCCCGCTCCCACATTGGTTCTGTGCGCGCATCCCCCCTGTGGGAGCGACGGTGCGTCGCTCCCGCAGGGAACTCAGCCAGCCTTCAATATCTGTGCAGTACTCACGACCGTCGCATATTCTCCGTGCAAATTCCCCAGCGACATCGCATGCACTTCCTCGGCTGAGTGCGCATGGCCAAAATAATCGGCCTTGTCGAACGTAAAGCACGCATCCTCCGCCACCCACGCGTCAAATCCCAGGTTCCCGGCCGTTCGCGCCGTGGACTCCACCGAGTTATGGGTCGCAACGCCCACGATGATCAACTGCTCGATCCCCGCCTCGCGCAAACTCGCCTCCAGCCCGGTCGCACAAAATGCATCCGGTACCTGTTTCTGAATCAGTTGTTCGCCGGCCAGGGGCATGAAGCGTTCCTGAAACTCAACGCCTGCTTGCTGCGGCCAGAACACCGATTCCGGTGAACGGGACAGGTGCTGCACATGAATCACCGGCCGTCCGGTTCGCCGCCAATACGCCAGCAAATCGACAATCCGTTCCTCGGCCTGAGGATTATTTCGGCGCCCGAGCCGGGGCTGCAAGATGCCTTTTTGTTGGTCGATGATAATCAGTGCTGCGTTGGTCTTAAGCTCCATGCCGACTTTTCTCACAACAGGTCATTGAATTTCAGGCACTTCAGCATCACTTCCGCTTACAGGCAAGATTGTGTTTATCGGACAAATCCTGAAATAACCTGACACCCTGCTTGCGCGCCCTCCTCCTGCTCACTAACGTAGCGCCTTTAATGACGCTACCCCCCCGCAGGAGCTTTGCCATGGCCTCGCCAGCCCTTACACATTTTCTTCCCCGGTTCGGCGTTGCCGCAGCAGTGGCCGGTGTTTTGAGCCTGACCGGTTGTCAGACCTGGAACACTCAGGACACCCTCCCGCCGACCACCGGCGTACAGCCGCTCAAGGGCCTGGCGCAGAACGTTTCGGTGCGCCGCAATGCCATGGGCATGCCGCTGATCGAAAGCAACAGCTTCCACGACGCCCTGTTCGCCCTCGGCTACGTCCACGCCAGCGACCGCATCACGCAAATGGTCACCTTGCGCCTGTTGGCCCAGGGCCGTTTGTCAGAGATGTCCGGTTCGGACCTGCTGGACGCCGACCGCTACATGCGCGCCGTCAATCTGAAGAAAAGCGCGGGCGAGTTGTACAAGGCATCGTCGCCGCGCCTCAAACGCTTCTTCGAAGTCTATGCGCGCGGCGTCAACGCCTACCTGTTCCGTTTCCGCGACAAGCTGCCGGCCGACCTCGCCGCCAGCGGTTACAAGCCTGAATACTGGCAACCGGAAGACTCGGCGCTGATTTTCTGCCTGCTGAACTTCAGTCAGTCGGCCAACCTGCCGGAAGAAATCAACGCGCTGATGCTGGCCCAGACCGTCACCACGGACAAACTCGGGTGGCTGACGCCGTCCGCCCCCGACGAAAAACTGCCGCTGGGCGAAGCTGAAAAACTGCAGGGCATCAAGCTCAATGGCGCCATCCCGGGCCTGACGCAAATCAGCAAAGCCACCGGGCAACTGTCCGACCTGAATCTGCTGGGCGCCACCTCGTCGAACAACTGGGCCATCGGCCGGCAACGCAGCCGCAGTGGCAAAAGCCTGCTGGCCAGCGACAGCCATGGGCCTTTGGGTGTGCCGTCGTTGTTCAGCTACGTGCAGATTCGCGCACCGAAGTACCAGGCCTCTGGCGTGACGATTGCCGGTTTGCCCATGGTGCTCGGCGGTTTCAACGGCAAAGTGGCGTGGAGCATGACCTCGGTCATGGGCGACAACCAGGACCTGTTCCTGGAAAAAATCAAACGCCAGGGCAATGGACTGACCTATGAAGTCGGTGGCAAATGGCAGCCGGCGATCGTGCGCAACGAAACCTACTTCGTCAAAGGCCAGCGGCCGATTCGCGAAGTGGTGTACGAAACCCGCCACGGTCCTTTGCTCAACAGCGCCCAGGGCATGACGCTGGCCAATGGTTTCGGCCTGGCTTTGCAGACGCCGAATTTCACCGACGATAAAACCCTGGACGCGTTTTTCGACCTGTCCCGGGCACAGACCGTCGAGAAAGCCTCGGACGCCAGCCGTGAAATCCGCGCCATCGCCTTGAACCTGGTGTTCGCCGACGCCAGCAACATCGGCTGGCAAGTCACCGGGCGTTACCCGAACCGTCGCGAAGGCGAAGGCCTGCTGCCGTCGCCGGGCTGGGAAGGTCGCTACGATTGGGACGGCTACGCCGACCCGATGCTCCACCCGTATGACCAGGACCCGGCCCAAGGTTGGCTCGGCACTGCCAACCAGCGGGTCATTCCCCATGGCTACGGCATGCAGCTGTCCAATTCCTGGTCGGCTCCGGAACGTGGCGAACGCCTGGCCGAACTGGCGGGTGTGGGCAAACACGACACGCGCAGCGTGATCGCGATGCAATACGACCAGACCACGACGTTCGCCGCCAAACTGAAAAAAATGTTTGAAGCGCCGGGCATGGCCCAGCCGCTCAAACAAGCCATCGAAGCCCTGCCGGTTGCCGATCGCGGCAAGGCTCGCGAGGCGTACACCCGCTTGATGGCCTTCGACGGCAAACTCAGCCCGACCTCTGCGGATGCGGCGATCTACGAGTTGTTCCTGCAGGAAAGCACCAAACAGATCTTCCTCGACGAACTGGGCCCGGAAAGCAGCCCGGCGTGGAAAGCCTTTATCGCCAACGGCAAGTTGTCCTACGCGGCTCAGGCCGATCACTTGCTGGGCCGTGAAGACAGTCCGTTCTGGGATGACGCACGCACGCCGCAGAAAGAAGACAAGCCGGCAATCCTCGCTCGCAGTCTGGCGGCGGCGATCAGCGCCGGTGACAGTCAATTGGGCGGCGATCACAAAGCCTGGCAGTGGGGCAAGTTGCACCGCTATGAGTGGAAGAATGCCAGCGGCCAGACCGTGCGCGGTCCGCTCGCGGCCGGCGGCGATCACACGACGCTGAACACGGCGGCCTTCACCTGGGGTCAGGACTTCAACACGACGCTGGCGCCAGCCATGCGCTTTATCGTGGACTTCAGCCAGGCAGAACCGCTGATGGGGCAGAACAGCACCGGTCAGTCCGGCAACCCGGCGAGCCCGCACTACCTCGACAGCATTGATCCATGGCTGAAGGGGCAATACATGAGCCTGCCGATGCAACCGCAGAACTTTGACAAGGTGTACGGCAAGACACGGTTGACCCTGACACCCGGCAAGTAACCCCTTTCGACTGATCGTTCCCACGCTCTGCGTGGGAATGCCTCTAGGGACGCTCCGCGTCCAGTGGCGCGGAGCGTCACGGGCTGCATTCCCACGCAGAGCATGGGAACGATCAGCGCGCGAAAATCGATAGAACTTCTCGCTTCGCGCCAACCTCATAGCTAACAAGCCCCCCCCCATTTTGGTAACAACATGGATCTTGTTATCGCGCGCCCTGAAGGTTTGTACTGCCCCGCCGGCGATTTCTATATTGACCCGTGGCGGCCGGTCGAGCGTTCGGTCATCACGCACGCCCATGGCGACCATGCCCGCACAGGCAACCAGCATTACCTGGCGGCCGCGCCCGGTGAAGGGATTTTGCGTGCGCGACTGGGCCAGGACATCAGCCTGCAAACCCTGCCCTATGGCGAGCGCTTGCAGCACCACGGCGTCACCCTGAGTTTTCACCCTGCCGGCCACGTCCTCGGCTCCGCCCAGGTGCGCCTGGAATATGGCGGCGAAGTCTGGGTCGCCTCGGGGGATTACAAGATCGAGCCCGACGGCACCTGCGCGCCCTTCGAGCCGGTGCGCTGCCACACCTTCATCACCGAGTCGACCTTCGGCCTGCCAATCTATCGCTGGCAACCCCAGGCGCAGATCTTTGGCGAGATCAATCAGTGGTGGCAGGCCAATGCCGCCGCCGACAAAACCAGCGTGCTGTTCTGCTATTCCTTCGGCAAGGCCCAGCGCATTCTCCATGGCATTGACGCCAGCCTCGGCCCCATTCTGGTGCATGGCGCGGTGGACCCGCTGAACCGGGTGTACCGCGAGAGCGGCGTTTATATACCGCCGACGATCTACGCCGGCGACGTGCAAAAGAGCGATCCGATGATGCGCAAGGCGCTGGTCATCGCCCCGCCATCGGCTGGCGCCAGCAACTGGATGCGCCGGTTTGGCGACTACAGCGACGGCTTCGCCAGCGGCTGGATGCGATTACGCGGCACGCGGCGCAGACGCGGCGTGGACCGTGGCTTTGTATTGTCCGACCACGCCGACTGGCCCGGCCTGCTCTGGGCCATCGAACAAACCGGCGCCGAACGGGTCATGGTCACCCACGGTTCGGTGGCGGTGCTGGTGCGGCATCTGCGCGAACAGGGCCTTGATGCCATGGGTTTCAGCACCGAATACGGCGACGATGAGGAAGACAACGCGGCCGTCGAAACCGAGCACGCCGAGGTGGCGACATGAAGGCCTTCGCCGAGCTGTATGCCGAACTCGACGCCACCACGTCAAGCAATGCCAAACTGGCCGCGATGCAGGCTTACTTCGCCAAGGCGGCCCCCGAAGATGCGGCGTGGGCGGTGTACTTTTTGTCCGGAGGGCGACCTCGGCAGCTGGTGCCGGTGCGCGTGCTGCGTGAGCTGGCCGTCGAGTTTTCCGGCCTTGAGCCCTGGCTGTTCGAAGAAAGTTATCAGGCGGTTGGCGATCTGGCGGAAACCATTTCGCTGGTCCTGCCTGAAACCCTGCACAGCTCCACCGACGGGCTGGCGGTGTGGATTGAAGACAAGCTGCTGCCCCTGCGTGGCGAATCCCCGGAAGTCCTCGCCGCACGATTGCCCGCACTCTGGGCACAACTGGACCGTCACAGCCTGATGCTTTGCATCAAACTCATTACCGGCAGTTTCCGCGTCGGCGTCTCCAAACTGCTGGTGACGCGAGCCCTGGCAGCCATGGCCGGACTCGACAGCAAACGCGTGGCCCAGCGGCTGGTCGGGTACACCGACCTGTCCAATCGCCCGAACGCCGTCAGTTACCTGAAATTGATCGCGGCCGAATCGCCCGACGAACATGCCCAGCGAGGTGGTCAGCCTTACCCGTTTTTCCTGGCCCATGCCCTGTCACAACCGGTCGAGCAATTCGAAGCCGTGCTCGGCCCGGCCAGCCAGTGGCAAGTGGAATGGAAGTGGGACGGCATCCGCGCCCAAGTGATCAAGCGTGACGGGCGCCTGTGGGTCTGGTCACGCGGCGAAGAACTGGTAACCGAGCGTTTCCCCGAACTCGACAGCCTGTTGCACGGACTGCCTGACGGTACAGTGATCGACGGTGAAATCGTCGCCTGGAAGGCCCCTCGCCCCAACACTGACGATGCCTTCAATCCACAATCGCCGTCCGCTCCGGCGGTGCTGCCCTTCGCACTGTTGCAACAGCGGATCGGCCGCAAAACCCTGGACAGGAAAATTCTCGAAGAAGTGCCGGTGGTGGTCCTCGCCTACGATTTGCTGGAATGGCAAGGCGAGGACTGGCGCAGCCAGCCTCAGGCCAGGCGCCGCGATCAGCTGGATCAACTGATCGCCACCTGCAACAACCCGGTATTACTTCCCTCCCCGGTGCTGACCGGCGAAGACTGGTTCGACCTCGCCAGACAACGTGAGGCCTCCCGCAGCCTCGGTGTCGAGGGCATGATGCTCAAGGCCCGGGATGCGCTGTATGGCGTCGGCCGGACCAAGGACATGGGTGTCTGGTGGAAATGGAAAGTCGACCCCTTCAGCGTCGATGCGGTGCTGATTTATGCGCAGCGCGGCCATGGTCGCCGGGCGAATCTCTACAGTGATTACACCTTCGCAGTCTGGGATGGCCCGCCGGACGCCAGCGAACGCACCCTGGTGCCTTTCGCCAAAGCCTATTCAGGGCTGACCGACGAGGAAATGCGCCAGGTCGACAGCATCGTGCGCAAAACCACGGTGGAGAAGTTCGGGCCGGTGAGCAGTGTGAAACCGAGCCTGGTGTTTGAGCTGGGGTTCGAGGGTATTGCCCTGTCGAAACGCCACAAGAGCGGGATTGCCGTGCGGTTTCCGCGGATGTTGAGGTGGCGGCAGGACAAGTCAGTGGAAGAAGCCGACAACCTCGCAACGCTGCAAGATTTGTTGGGCTGAAAGAACTTTGTGGCGAGGGAACTTGCTCCCGTTCGGCTGCGAAGCCGTCGCAAATTTTCTACAGCGGGACCGCTTCGCGCTCCAGCGGGAGTAAGCTCCCTCGCCACAGGACTCGCGTCTCCACGACCTGATTTGGTGCGGCTATTTTCCGATGCCCGATTCCGTGCACAAATCCCCTATTGCCATTTCTTGTATCACCTTTTAAAACGCTTGTTCGGGACTCTGGTTCGGAAATTGCTACTTTCAATGGGTCTTACGCTTTCCAGTAACAATAATTCTGCGCCACAAGCGCTCATATTGGTTCTTAGGGATTGAATAATGAAAAAAGCATTGCTGACCCTTTCTGCACTGGCGTTGTGCATGGCTGCTGGCTCCGCCATGGCAAAGGAATACAAAGAACTGCGTTTTGGCGTTGACCCTTCCTATGCTCCGTTCGAATCGAAAGCGGCCGACGGCAGCCTGGTGGGCTTTGACATCGATCTGGGGAACGCGATCTGCGCCGAGCTGAAGGTCAAGTGCAAATGGGTCGAAAGCGATTTCGACGGCATGATTCCGGGCCTCAAGGCCAATAAATTCGACGGTGTGATCTCTTCGATGACCGTCACCCCGGCCCGCGAAAAAGTCATCGACTTCTCCAACGAACTCTTCTCCGGCCCAACCGCCTATGTATTCAAGAAGGGTTCCGGCCTGAGCGAAGACGTCGCTTCTCTGAAAGGCAAGACTGTCGGTTACGAGCAAGGCACCATCCAGGAAGCGTACGCCAAGGCCGTGCTGGACAAGGCCGGCGTGAAGACCCAGGCCTATCAGAACCAGGATCAGGTGTATTCCGACCTGATGTCGGGTCGTCTCGACGCTGCGATCCAGGACATGCTGCAAGCCGAACTGGGCTTCTTGAAGTCGCCAAAGGGCGAAGGCTACGAAGTCAGCAAGCCGGTTGACAGCGAATTGCTGCCGGCCAAAACAGCTATCGGTATCTCTAAAGGTAACAAAGACCTCAAAGAGCTTTTGAATAAAGGTATCAAAGCGTTACACGACGATGGCACCTACGCCACCATTCAGAAGAAACACTTTGGCGATCTGAATCTGTACAGCGGCAAATAATGCCCGGCGCCCATCTTGCGATGGGCGCTTTTTTCACCCGATCAGGTTGCTGATTTATGTTCGAAAACCTATTACAAAACCTGGGGCTCTCAGCCTTCAGCCTCAAGGGCTTCGGTCCGTTGCTGATGGAAGGCACCTGGATGACCATCAAATTATCGGCATTGTCGCTGCTTTTGGCCGTATTGCTCGGCCTGCTCGGCGCCACCGCCAAACTGTCAAAAGTCAAACTGGTGCGGGTAGCGGCCCAGATCTACACCACGCTGATTCGCGGCGTGCCGGACCTGGTGCTGATGCTGCTGATTTTCTACAGCCTGCAAACCTGGCTGACGTCGTTTACCGATTTCATGGAATGGGAATACATCGAGATCAACCCGTTCAGCGCCGGGGTCATCACCCTGGGCTTCATCTATGGCGCGTATTTCACCGAAACCTTCCGCGGGGCGATTCTCGCCGTGCCTCGGGGCCAGGTCGAAGCGGCTACCGCGTATGGCCTCAAACGTGGCCAGCGCTTTCGAATCGTGGTGTTCCCGCAGATGATGCGCTTTGCCCTGCCGGGTATCGGCAACAACTGGATGGTGATGCTCAAGGCCACCGCGCTGGTGTCGATCATCGGCCTCGCCGATTTGGTCAAAGCAGCGCAGGACGCCGGTAAGAGCACCTATCAACTGTTTTACTTCCTGGTGCTTGCCGCGCTGATTTACCTGCTCATCACAAGCGCTTCCAACTTCGTCCTGCGCTGGCTCGAACGCCGCTACGCCGCCGGTTCCCGGGAGGCCGTACGATGATCGAACTCTTGCAGGAATACTGGAAACCCTTCCTTTATACCGACGGCTACAACATCACGGGCCTGGCCATGACTCTGTGGCTGCTGACCGCCTCGATCGTCATCGGTTTCCTGGTGTCGATCCCGCTGTCCATCGCCCGGGTCTCGCCGCACTTCTACATTCGCTGGCCGGTGCAGTTCTACACCTACCTGTTCCGCGGCACACCGCTGTATATCCAGTTGCTGATTTGCTACACCGGCATCTACAGCCTGGCCGCCGTGCGCGCCCAACCGGTGCTGGATGCGTTCTTTCGCGATGCGATGAACTGCACGATCCTGGCGTTCGCCCTGAACACCTGCGCCTACACCACGGAGATTTTCGCCGGGGCGATCCGCAGCATGGCCCACGGTGAAGTCGAAGCGGCCAAGGCCTACGGCCTGACAGGCTGGAAGCTGTATGCCTACGTGATCATGCCGTCGGCCCTGCGTCGCTCGTTGCCTTATTACAGCAACGAAGTGATTCTGATGCTGCACTCGACCACCGTGGCGTTCACCGCGACCATCCCGGACATCCTGAAAGTCGCGCGGGACGCCAACTCGGCGACCTTCCTCACCTTCCAGTCGTTCGGCATCGCTGCGCTGATCTACCTGACCGTTACCTTCGCGCTGGTCGGCCTGTTCCGCCTCGCCGAACGCCGATGGCTGGCGTTCCTCGGGCCGACCCACTAGGACCCGCTTTCAGGAATAAAGAGACAAACATGCGCCACCAGATACATGACTTGCTGGCCCCGCTGCCGGGGACCGCTCGACAGATTCACAGTTTCCACTTCGGCCCAACGTCGGCCAAAGGCAAGATCTACATCCAGTCGTCCCTGCATGCCGATGAAATGCCCGGCATGCTGGTGGCCTGGCACCTCAAGCGGCGCCTGGCGGAACTTGAAGCCGCCGGCCGCCTGCGCAGCGAAATCGTGCTGGTGCCGGTGGCGAACCCGGTCGGCCTGGAACAGGTGCTGATGGATGTGCCGCTGGGCCGCTACGAGCTGGAAAGCGGGCAGAACTTCAATCGCTGGTTCGTCGACTTGAGCGAAGCGGTGGGCAACGAAATCGAAGGCCAGCTTGGCGATGAGCCGCAGCGCAACCTCGAGTTGATCCGCGAAAGCCTGCGCAACGCCCTCGCTCGGCAAACCGCCAGTACTCAGCTGCAATCCCAACGCCTGACCCTGCAACGGCTGGCCTGCGATGCGGACATGGTGCTGGACCTGCATTGCGATTTCGAAGCAGTCGCCCACCTTTACACCACACCCGAAGCCTGGCCGCAGGTCGAGCCGCTGGCCCGTTACATCGGCGCCGAAGCGAGCCTGCTGGCCACCGATTCCGGCGGTCAGTCGTTCGATGAATGTTTCACCCTGCTCTGGTGGCAGTTGAAAGAACGCTTCGGCGAACAGTTCAACATCCCGCTGGGCAGTTTCTCGGTCACCGTCGAGTTGCGCGGCCAGGGCGACGTCAATCATCCTCTGGCCAGTCTCGACTGCCAGGCGCTGATCGACTACCTGATTCACTTCGGCGCCATTGCCGGCGAAGCGGCGCCATTGCCCGAGCTGCCTTACCCCGCCACCCCGTTGGCCGGCGTCGAGCCGGTGTCGACACCGGTGGGCGGTCTGCTGGTGTTCACCGCACTGCCGGGGGAATACCTCGAAGCCGGGCAACTGATCGCCGAAATCATCGACCCGATCAACGATCGCGTCACACCCGTTCATTGCACCGCCGCCGGCCTGATGTACGCCCGTTCGCTGCGGCGCATGGCCACTGCCGGCATGGTGATCGCGCACGTCGCGGGCACCGAGGCCTATCGCAGCGGCTACCTACTTTCGCCTTGAGGATGCATGCCCCATGTACAAACTGACCATCGAAGGCCTGCATAAAAGCTATGGCGATCATCATGTGCTCAAAGGCGTTTCACTCAAGGCCAACACCGGCGACGTCATCAGCCTGATCGGCGCCAGCGGCTCGGGCAAAAGCACCTTTCTGCGCTGCATCAACTTTCTCGAACAGCCCAACGACGGCGCCATGACCCTGGACGGCCAGAACATCCGCATGATCAAGGACCGCCACGGCATGCACGTGGCTGACCCCGATGAACTGCAAAAAATCCGCACCCGCCTGGCCATGGTGTTCCAGCACTTCAACTTGTGGAGCCACATGACGGTGCTGGAAAACATCACCATGGCCCCGCGCCGGGTGCTGGGTTGCAGCAAAGAGGAAGCCGAAGACCGCGCGCGGCGTTACCTCGACAAGGTCGGGCTGGCGGCGCGCGTGGCGGATCAATACCCGGCGTTTCTTTCCGGTGGCCAGCAGCAACGCGTGGCGATTGCGCGGGCATTGGCCATGGAACCGGAAGTCATGCTGTTCGATGAACCGACCTCGGCGCTCGACCCTGAGCTGGTGGGTGAAGTGCTGCGGGTGATTCAAGGCCTGGCCGAAGAAGGCCGGACCATGATCATGGTGACTCACGAAATGAGCTTCGCCCGCAAGGTGTCGAGCCAGGTGCTGTTTCTGCATCAGGGCCTGGTCGAGGAAGAAGGCGCGCCGGAAGACGTGCTGGGCAACCCGAAGAGCGAGCGGTTGCAGCAGTTCCTGAGCGGCAACCTCAAGTAACACTGCAAAGCCTGTAGGAGCGAAGCTGGCTCGCCAAGGCGGAGTATCAGCCGACATCATCGTTGCCTGACACTCCGCCTTCGCGAGCCAGCTTCGCTCCTACTGGGTTCAGATTCCGATCAGCAGTACTGCGATTAAACTTGTTCACCCACGCCGCGGTCACTGAAAGAAGACTTTCAGAGCGCACACCGCCGGCATGGGATCGTCCACCGACTACGCATCACAATGGTTCAGCGCCCGCAACTGGAAGCCATTCGCCTTTCAGAAGCAAGTGTGGACGGCCGTCAAGCGCGGTGAGTCCGGATTACTGCATGCCAGCACGGGTGCCGGTAAAACCTATGCAGTCTGGTTTGCCGCGCTCAATCGCTACGCCAAGTCCATTGCCCCTGTTGAAAAACCTCGCAAACGAAAACCGCTGGCCGAACCGCTGACGGTGCTGTGGATAACCCCCATGCGCGCCTTGGCCGCCGACACCGCTCGCGCCCTTGAAGCACCGCTGCACGACCTGCAGATCCCCTGGAGTGTCGGCCTGCGCACCGGCGACACGAGCAGCAGCGAACGTGCGCGGCAGAGCCGACGCCTGCCCACCACGCTGATCACCACCCCTGAAAGCCTGACGCTGATGCTCGCCCGTGCCGATGCGCAAGCAGCGCTATCGACCTTGCGCATGGTGGTGGTCGACGAATGGCACGAACTGCTCGGCAACAAACGCGGCGTGCAGCTGCAACTGGCCCTCGCCCGTTTGCGTCGATGGAGTACGGACCTGATCGTGTGGGGCGTTTCCGCGACGCTGGGTAATCAGGCCCACGCCGAACAGGTGTTGATCCCACAAGGTGGTGGCATCAGCGTTCAAGGCCAGACGTCCAAGGAACTGCGGGTCGACACGTTGCTACCGCCGGCCATCGAGCGATTTCCCTGGGCCGGCCACATTGGCTTGAAGATGTTGCCGCAAGTCGTCGCCGAAATAGACTCCAGCCCCAGCAGCCTGGTGTTCACCAACACTCGCGCGCAATCCGAGATCTGGTATCAGGCGTTGCTGGAGGCGCGCCCCGATTGGGCCGGGCTGATCGCCTTGCACCACAGCTCACTGTCGCGAGACACCCGCGACTGGGTCGAGCGAGCGCTGAAGGAAGGCCAGCTCAAAGCAGTGGTCTGTACCTCAAGCCTGGACCTGGGGGTGGATTTCCTGCCGGTGGAACGGGTGCTGCAAATCGGCTCGGCCAAAGGTGTGGCGCGCCTGATGCAGCGGGCCGGGCGTTCCGGTCATGCGCCGGGGCGTGTGTCACGGGTGACGTTGGTGCCGACCCACAGCCTGGAACTGATCGAAGCGGCGGCGGCTCAAGATGCCGTCGCGCAACGCAGCATCGAGCCCCGAGAGTCGCCGCACAAACCGCTGGATGTGCTGGTTCAACACCTGGTCAGCATGGCGCTGGGCGGTGGGTTTGCTCCTGGCGAATTGTATGAAGAAGTTCGTAGAACCTGGGCTTATCGAGACCTGACGGCGGCGGATTGGACCTGGGCGCTGGCGTTTGTACGCCATGGCGGGCTTTCCCTGACAGCCTATCCGGATTATCGCCGGGTCGAGCCTGACGAGTTTGGCGTCTGGCGTGTACCGGATGCGCGGCTGGCGCGGCGGCATCGCATGAGCATCGGCACCATCGTCAGCGATGCGAGCATTCAGCTGAAGTTCTGGAGCAAGGGCGGCGGCGGCAAGCAGTTGGGCAGTGTCGAGGAAGGTTTTATTGCGCGACTGAAGCCGGGCGACGGTTTCCTGTTCGCGGGGCGCTTGCTGGAGTTGGTGCGGGTGGAAAACATGACCGCTTATGTCAAACGCAGCACCGCGAAAAAAGCCGCGGTGCCGCGCTGGAATGGCGGGCGGATGCCCCTTTCCAACGAACTGGCGCAGGCGGTGGTCGCGCGTTTCAGTGCAGCGGAGCAAGGCGAGTTCATCGGCCCGGAGATGCGGGCTCTGCGGCCGCTGCTGGAGGTGCAGCGACGCTGGTCCGGGTTGCCGACCTCGAACTCGTTGCTGGCCGAAGCACTGAAATCCCGCGAAGGCTGGCACCTGTTCCTGTACCCCTTTGCCGGGCGTCAGGTGCATCTGGGCCTGGCGAGTTTGCTGGCGTGGCGGGTCAGCCAGCAGCAGGCGGTGACGTTTTCCATCGCGGTCAATGATTACGGGCTGGAGTTACTCAGCGCCACCTCTGTGGATTGGTCGCAGGTGTTGAACCCAGGCCTGTTGAGCGCCGAGCACTTGTTGAACGATGTCCTCGCGAGCTTGAATGCCGGCGAACTCGCGCTTCGCCGCTTTCGGGAAATCGCCCGAATTGCCGGACTGGTGTTTGCCGGCTACCCCGGCGCACCGAAAAGCACACGGCAGGTTCAAGCCTCCAGCGGACTGTTCTTCGAGGTGTTCAAGCAGTACGACGCGGGGAATCTATTGCTGGCGCAGGCCGGGGAAGAAGTCCTACGGGAAGAACTGGATATTCATCGTCTGGAACAGACGTTGGCGCGTATCAATCGCCTGAAACTGGACCTGCATCAGATCAAACGTCCTACGCCGCTGGGGTTTCCCCTGTTGGTTGAACGCATGCGGGAAAGCATGAGCTCGGAAAAACTCGCGGACCGTATCCGTCGCATGGTCACCGACCTTGAGAAAACCGCCGAAACCGGGAAAACCTGATGAGTACGCCCTATCCCGTGCGCCTGGCCGGTGAAGAACTGTGGCTGCTGCCGGAAAAAGCCATTTACTGGCCGGCGCAACAAGCCCTGCTGATCGCTGATGTGCATTTTGGCAAAGCGGCGGCGTATCGCAGCCTTGGCCAGCCGGTGCCCCATGGCACCACCGCCAGCAATGTCGCGCTGCTGGACGGGATGTTGGCCGCCCTACCCTGCCGTCAGCTGATTTTCCTTGGGGATTTTCTGCACGGGCCCGGCTCCCATGCTTGCGGCACGTTAAGCGCACTGACTGAGTGGCGAGCGCGGCACTCGGATCTGCCAATGACGCTGATCCGTGGCAACCACGACAAACGCGCCGGGGACCCGCCGGCTTCGTTAAACATACGCGTAGTGCCCGAACCGTTGGTGCTCGGACCGTTCGCCTTGCAGCATGAGCCCGATCCGCATCCGCACCGGCATGTACTCGCCGGGCATGTGCATCCGGTTTATCGGCTGAACGGCAAAGGTCGGCAACGTTTGCGCCTGGCGTGTTTCAGATTGGGCGAGGACATCAGCCTGCTCCCGGCCTTCGGCGCGTTTACCGGCGGCTATCAGATAGAACGGGACGACAGCTGCAGGATCTTTGTCATCGGCGACAACGAAATATGGCCAGTCAGCGCGTAGGAGCGAAGCTTGCTCGCGAAGGCGGTGTGTCAGGTAAGGATGATGTTGTCTGACACACCGCCTTCGTCGGAACTCCGTCCAAAGCAAGCTTCGCCCCTGCAGGTAATAGCAATCAGGCTACGGGCGCGGGAGGTGGCTCATCCGGCAGGGTAGGCTCACCGGGCTCGGTAGGCTGTTCGTTCGGGGTATCAGGATCAGGCTGGCCGGGGATGCCCCCTGCCATGCTGATGGCTGGATGTGCCAACAAGGACCAGGCCAGGACGCCAATCTGATTGGGCTCAAGCCTTGCCAGTTCGGCACTTATTCGCGGATCGATCTTCATAAAGCACTCCTGAGCGATGGCCCCGTCCGCTGTACGCGAACCGGGCAGTACACCCAATAGAGTGTCTACCCGCTCAAGAATTCCCGCGACCTGCCAGATGAATGGATCAGGTGCGTGGCAAGGTGACGCCGCGTTGGCCCTGA
Source organism: Pseudomonas sp. SJZ077 (assembly GCF_007993905.1). Lineage (NCBI taxonomy): Bacteria > Pseudomonadati > Pseudomonadota > Gammaproteobacteria > Pseudomonadales > Pseudomonadaceae > Pseudomonas > Pseudomonas sp. SJZ077. The sequence continues at coordinate 98,664 of NZ_VIUJ01000005.1, read as the reverse complement.
TACTTGCCGCCACGGTCCTTATAGGACACTTCGCACTCTTCGTCGGATTCAAGGAACAGCATCTGCGCCACGCCTTCGTTGGCATAGATTTTCGCAGGCAGGTTGGTTGTGTTCGAGAATTCCAGGGTCACGTGCCCCTCCCACTCAGGCTCAAGCGGGGTGACGTTGACGATGATGCCGCAGCGGGCGTAGGTGCTTTTGCCCAGGCAGATGGTCAATACGTTGCGCGGAATACGGAAGTATTCGACGGTGCTGGCCAAGGCGAAAGAGTTCGGCGGGATGATGCAGACGTCGCTATGGATGTCGACGAAGCTGCCGGCATCGAAATTTTTCGGGTCGACAATGGCCGAATTAATGTTGGTGAACACCTTGAAATGACTAGTGCAACGAACGTCGTAGCCGTAACTCGACACGCCGTAGGAGATCACACGGTTATCGTCGCTGCCGCGCACCTGGCGTTCGACGAACGGCTCGATCATGCCGTGTTCCTGCGCCATGCGGCGAATCCACTTGTCCGATTTGATGCTCATGGCGGGTGTCCTGAATAGCGAGGTGGAAAAATTCTGTCCGGCATCTTACCGGGCGCGCGCTCCGGGTTCAAAGTCCGGGGCATAATTCTCGCCGATCCCCTGTGATATCTGGGCATTCGCCGTAAATTGGCGGACCGTCAGTCATGAAATCAGAGAAACCTTCACCGGAAGCATTGGCACGTTCCGGAAAAAGGGTTAAGGTGGCGCCACTGTGCTGCTTGTGTCACTGAGAATCTCTACACGATATGTTGAATTTCGATCCAACCATCTACAAGAATTTTTCCTGCTCTTTGCACTCAGTCTCGGCCAGGGTTCTTCCTGCGTCGCAGTTATCTTTGTTCAAGGAGTTACACCATGTCTAATCGCCAAACTGGTACCGTTAAGTGGTTCAACGATGAAAAAGGCTTCGGCTTCATCACTCCACAATCCGGTGACGACCTGTTCGTTCACTTCAAAGCTATCCAATCCGACGGCTTCAAAAGCCTGAAAGAAGGCCAACAGGTTTCTTTCATCGCTACCCGCGGTCAGAAAGGCATGCAAGCTGAAGAAGTTCAAGTTATCTAACTTGTACTTGCTTTAGTAAAAGGCCCCGCCCTCAAAAGCGGGGCTTTTTTGTGCCTGTGTGTTTTGCAGGCAAAAAAAATCGCAGCCCACGGCTGCGATTTTTTGCGTCTTACCAGGCCACACCAAACCCTGCGGTGTAACGCGTCTTGTCCAGATCAGCATCGTCGGTACCGCTGATGATGTCTCGCTCGGCCTTGAGGTTAAGCGAAGCCCACTCGGTGACCTTATAGCGCAAGCCCATTTCGGCATCGAGCGCGTAATCCGCTACCCCCGACAACGGCTTGCCCACTTCGCCATTGGTGAAGAACTCCACCTTCTTGCCGATCAGGTAACGGTTGTAGTCCCACTTCATCGCCAGGGAATAGAAGTTTTCCTTGCTGCCGTCGGAGAACTCATAGTCCGTGCGGTTGACCAGCGAGCCCAGGGAGAATGCGCCGAGTTCGTTATCCCAGAACTGGTAACCAGGACCGGTACCGACAGTGCGCTGACGGGAGAGGTCTTCTACCTTGTCGCGCTTATAGACCGCGCGGCCTTGCCAGAACCACTTCTCGGTCAGGAAACGGTCGAGCGAGTATTCGCCCCGCCAGTTGTCGGTAGTGACCACGTCATCCTGGAATTCGCGGTTGTACTCGCCTTCCGCCGTGTGCCGCCATTTGCCATGGCGCGCCGTGGTCTTGAAGTCGATGTCGTAGTCATCGGTGTCTTTTTCCGCCCGCTGGTAATCCAGCGCCGCGTCGACATTGCCTTTCCACACCAGATCTTCAACCACTGGCTTGGGCTTGAGAATCTGCTGGATACTCGCCAGCTCGACCGTCTTCGGCGCTTCGCCGTTTTCCAGCGTCACCTTGCCGTCGTCCGCTGCATGCAGCGACTTGGCCTTCTCGCCGGTGTAGGCATCTTGCTTGACCAGCAACTCCTGATCACTTTCCAGGGTCTTGACCTGCTTCCAATCGATCGGAACCGCACCGGCATATTCGGTCTGTATCAGCAATTTACCGCCATCGAACAGCGTGATCTTGCCGCTCAGTTTGTCACCGTTCTTCAACCAGACGGTATCAGCGAGCAACGGCGTGGAGGCACTCATGACAGCAAGGCACAGCAGGGTTCTGGATACCATAAGCAAATACAGGCTCAAGTTTGCGAAAAAAAGTCGGCATTATCCCTGGGAATAAGACCCTAGCAAGGACTGACCCGACTATTTCTATTGAGTTCATTTCTCAATTGCGCATCGAGGACTTACTCTACGGACGGTAAGGCGAATTTTTTCAGGAACCACGGACGTGACCGACCCAACCACTGAAACCGAAAGTGCAGCGCAAATCCGACGCACGGCGCTCTACTTGACCCTCGCGCAGGTGCCCGAGGGCAAAGTGGTCAGCTATGGTCAACTCGCCGAACTGGCCGGACTGGGCCGAGCCGCGCGCTGGGTGGGACGCACATTGAGCCAGCTGCCCGGCGACACCAAGCTGCCATGGCACCGCGTACTGGGTGCCGGCGGTCGGATCAGCCTGCCCGTAGGCAGCCCTTCAGGGGATGAGCAGCGCGCGCGATTGCGCTCCGAAGGCGTCAGTATCCTGAACAATCGTGTTGATATTCAGCGCCATGGCTGGCGCCCGGTAGAGCACAGCGGTTAGAGTGCGCGCTTTGTTTCCGTAACTCTTGAGGCAGACTCCAGCCCATGCCCCGTAAAACCTGGCGCGCCGCGCTCGCCGCCTATGCCAGCCCCTCGACGCTTGTGTTGTTGTTGCTTGGTTTCGCCGCCGGCCTGCCCTACATGCTGGTGTTTTCGACGCTCTCCGTTTGGCTGCGTGAGGCCGGTGTGGCCCGCGAAACCATCGGTTATGCAAGTCTGATCGGCTTGGCCTATGCCTTTAAATGGGTCTGGTCCCCGCTGCTCGACCAATGGCGCCTGCCCTTTCTCGGCAAACTCGGTCGACGACGTTCCTGGCTGGTGCTCTCCCAGGCACTGGTGATCCTCGGTCTGATCGGGATGGGTTTCTGCGACCCGCAAAAGCACTTGTCCTGGCTGATCGCCATCGCCGTGGTCGTCGCCTTCGCCTCGGCGACGCAAGACATTGCGGTTGACGCCTATCGCCTGGAAATCGCCGACGACACTCGCCAGGCAGCGCTCGCTGCCAGCTACATGTCCGGCTATCGGATCGCCGCGCTGCTGGCGACGGCCGGAGCGCTGTTTTTCGCAGAAGGCTTTGGCTCCACGGGTTTCAATTACCAGCATTCGGCCTGGGCCGGCACCTACGTGTTGTTTGGCGCCCTGATGGTCCCGGCGCTGCTGACGACGCTGTTCATGCGCGAACCGCCTGTGCCCCTGCGCACCCAACTTCAAGCCGGCCGCTACAGCTTTATGCACCAACTGATGTCGGTGTTCGTGCTGATCGTGCTGCTGGTGTCCGTGCCGGCCATGTTTACCCAGCTCTACAACACCGACTTCGCCAGCGTGCTGTTCGAAGGCGCGAGCCCGCTCGACCTGCTGCTCGAAGACCGCGCCTTCCTGCGGGCCATCCTCTACACCACGCTCACGTTTATGTGCCTGTCGGCCATGGGCCGTCGCGGCCTGGCACCGGTGCTGACGCCGATCAACGACTTTATTCTGCGTTACCGCTGGCAAGCGTTCCTGCTGCTCGGGCTGATCGCCACCTACCGCATGTCCGATACGGTCATGGGCGTGATGGCCAACGTGTTCTACATCGACCAGGGCTTCACCAAGGACCAGATCGCCAGTGTCAGCAAAATCTTCGGCCTGATCATGACCCTGGTCGGCGCCGGCATGGGCGGCCTGCTGATCGTGCGTTTCGGCATCCTGCCGATCCTGCTCATCGGCGGCATTACATCGGCCGGCACCAACCTGCTGTTCCTGATGCTCGCCGACATGGGCGCCAACCTGAACATGCTGATCCTGACCATTTCTCTGGACAACTTCAGCTCGGGCCTGGCGACGTCAGCGTTCGTCGCGTACCTGTCGAGCCTGACAAACCTGAAATTCTCGGCCACCCAGTACGCCCTGCTCAGCTCGATCATGCTCCTGCTGCCACGCTTGATCGGCGGTTATTCAGGGGTCATGGTAGAGAAATTCGGTTACCACAACTTCTTCCTGATCACGGCGCTGCTGGGTGTTCCGACCCTGCTGTTGATCGCCCTGCACTGGTACCAGGAGAGTCGTCGCGCAGGTCCGACGCCGACACCCGAACCGGTGCCGACCCAGGTCGCGGAAGAATCGTAGGACATTTCGCAGAGGGCGCGACGATTCCCGCCCTCGTGCCACACCGCCGACCGCACGCCTGTACGCCAGCGGATCTCGCCCGTACAATGCTCCGTCATTTCTCGTCATCAGCAACCGACAACGGCCAACCATGCGCACCAGTCAATTTTTGCTCGCCACACAGAAAGAAACGCCTTCCGACGCGGTCGTCATCAGCCATCAGCTGATGCTGCGCGCCGGCATGATCCGCAAACTCGCCTCGGGCCTCTACACCTGGCTGCCGATGGGCTTGCGAGTGATGCGCAAGGTCGAAGCCATCGTTCGTGAAGAAATGAACGCCGCAGGCTCTCTCGAAGTGTTGATGCCGAGCACCCAACCGGCTGAGCTGTGGCAGGAATCCGGTCGCTGGGAGGAATACGGCCCTGAATTGCTGCGCTTCAAAGATCGCCACGGTCGCGACTTCTGCGCCGGCCCGACCCACGAAGAAGTGATCACCGACCTGATGCGCAACGAATTGAGCAGCTACAAGCAGCTGCCGATCAACCTGTATCAGATCCAGACCAAATTCCGCGACGAAATCCGTCCACGCTTCGGCTTGATGCGCGGCCGCGAGTTCATCATGAAGGACGCCTATTCGTTCCACGCTGATCAGCCTTCACTGCAGATCACCTACGACCGCATGCACCAGGCGTACTGCAACGTGTTTACCCGTCTGGGCCTGAAGTTCCGCCCTGTAGAAGCCGACAACGGCTCCATCGGCGGCGCCGGCTCCCACGAGTTCCATGTACTGGCCGAGTCCGGCGAAGACGATATCGTCTTCAGCAACGGTTCCGACTACGCCGCGAACATCGAGAAAGCCGAAGCCGTGCCGCGTGAAACCTCCCGCGCCGCACCGGCTGAAGAACTGCGCCTGGTCGACACGCCGAACGCCAAGACCATTGCGCAACTGGTCGAAGGCTTCAACCTGCCGATTGAAAAGACCATCAAGACCCTCGTGGTTCACGCTGAAGAGCAAGGCAAGCTGATTGCCCTGATCATCCGTGGCGACCACGAGCTGAACGAAATCAAGGCCGGCAACCAGCCAGGCGTTGCCAGCCCGCTGGTCATGGCTTCCGAAAGCGAATTGCGCGACGCCATTGGCGCCGGCGCCGGTTCCCTCGGCCCGTTGAACCTGCCATTGCCGATCATCATCGACCGTTCCGTCGAGCTGATGAGCGACTTCGGCATCGGTGCCAACATCGACGACAAGCACTACTTCGGCGTGAACTGGGAGCGTGATCTGCCGGTTCCGACCGTTGCCGACCTGCGTAACGTTGTCGCCGGCGACCCAAGCCCGGATGGCAAGGGCACCCTGGAAATCAAGCGCGGCATCGAAGTCGGGCACATCTTCCAGCTGGGCAACAAGTACAGCAAGGCGATGAAGTGCGAAGTGCTGGGCGAGAACGGCAAGCCGGTTACCCTGGAAATGGGTTGCTACGGCATCGGCGTTTCCCGCGTGGTGGCTGCGGCCATCGAGCAGAACAACGACGCCAACGGGATCATCTGGAGCGACACACTGGCTCCATTCCAGGTCGCTTTGGTGCCATTGCGCTACGAAACCGAACAGGTTCGTGAAGCCACCGACAAGCTGTATGCAGAACTGACTGCAGCCGGCTTCGAAGTGCTGCTGGACGATCGCGACAAGAAAACCAGCCCGGGCATCAAGTTCGCGGACATGGAGCTGATCGGCATTCCTCACCGGATCGTGGTCAGTGACCGCGGCCTCGCCGAAGGCAATCTGGAATACAAGAGCCGTACCGAACCTGAAGCGCAAGCGCTGCCGGTTGCTGACGTGCTGTCTTTCCTCCAGGCCCGTATCCGCCGCTGACACCAGATAGAGAAGTCATGTTCAAGCGAAACACCTTAGGCCTCGGTGGTGCCGCCCTGTGCGTCACCCTGCTGGTCAGCGGCTGTGCCAATCACATGTCGCAACGCAGCGAGCACGAGGAGCGTGTCGAGCGCAAATTGCTCGATCACAGCCTGCAGATCGATGTCGGCGAGCCCAAGGTGCTTGAGTTGCCGCAACGTCGGGTGAAAATCCACGAGCAGAAAACGTTCGAAGTCACCGAATTCGAAGTCACGCGTCACTATGATCGCTACACGCCTTACCAACCCTGGCGGGAGGTCTACGAGATCCCGCTGGGCGCGGTCGCGGTGGTGGGCGGTGTCGGGGCGAATGTGGTCAACGTATTCACCCTCGGCAGTCTGCCGGACAGCGTGACCAAGGATTGGCTGAGCTACGGTTTTGCCGGGCTCAACCCGCTCATGAACGTGCAGTCCAACGGTCGGGCGCAACAAAACCTGGCCGGGATCGATGAGATCCAGCTCGACAAGCGCACCGAATACTCGAGCCTGCCCTGGAGCGAGCGCCCGGTGGTGGTGAAAGCCGGCAAGGAAACGTTTGATCTGAGCACCGACAAAAACGGTGTTCTGCGCCTGAACCTGCTGGACAGCCCATTCGCCGAACATGACATCAATCATCTGAGCCGACTGCTGATCAGCGTCGAAGACGGCCAGGACGATGTACACAGCGATTCGTCCCTGGCAGTCAGCAGTTCATTGCGCGGCAAACTGCTCGAAGCCCATGGCCTGATTTATGACGACCTCGAAGACGACGAAGTGAGCCAGTGGGTACACCGGGTCAAGCGCTTGTCGGAACTGGGTCTTGAAGAAGAAGCCAGCGAGCTGGAACAAAGCCTGATCGAACTGACCCGCAACGATCCAGAGTTGCAGACCGAATTCCTCAAGTCATTGACCAAGGATGCCGGGCGACTGGTGGCGGATCCTGGACCGAATTAAAAGCAAAAGCTTCGCCCCTACAAGATGCGATACCTGTAGGAGCGAGGCTTGCCCGCGAAGAGGCCCTCACATTCACCGTAAAACTACCGCTCAAACAACTCCATCTGCTCAAACCCGCCCCGCAAATCCTCCAGCCGCACGCCAATCCCCAACAACCGCACCGGTTTCCCGCCGCGATTGAACGCCTGGGTCAGCAACAACTGATAACTGCCCAAATCCCGCCCTGCCCCGGCTTGTTCCAGCGTCGTCTGGGTAAAGTCATGGAACTTCACTTTGACGAACGGCTTGCCCGGCCGATAGCTGCTGTCGATCCGCGCCATGCGGCCCGCCAGGGTTTCCAGCAGCTCGGGCAACTTATCCAGGCAACTGACCAGATCCGGCAGGTCCACGTCATAGGTGTTTTCAACACTGATCGATTGCCGGCGGCTGTCGTTGTGCACCTGACGGTCATCGATCCCCCGGGCCAGGCTCCAGAGTCGCTCGCCGAAGCTGCCGAATTCACGCACCAGCGCCAACTTGCCCCACTCGCGCAAATGCGAGCAATCGACAATGCCGAGCCTGCCCAGCTTGTCGGCGGTCACTTTGCCAACGCCATGCAGCTTGCTGACGGGCAAACCACTGACAAAGTCTTCAACCTGATCAGGCGTGATCACAAACAAACCGTTGGGCTTCTTCCAGTCACTGGCGATCTTGGCCAGAAACTTGTTCGGCGCCACGCCAGCCGAGACCGTGATGTGCAACTGATTGGAGACTCGGCGGCGAATGTCCTGGGCGATGCGCGTGGCGCTGCCACCGAAATGCGCACAGTCCGACACGTCGAGGTAAGCCTCGTCGAGGGAAAGCGGCTCGATCAGGTCGGTGTAATCGCGAAAGATCGTATGAATTTCCTTCGACGCTTCTCTATAGGCGTCCATGCGCGGCTTGACGATGGTCAGGTCCGGACACAGCTTCAGGGCTTGCCCGGAAGACATGGCCGAGCGCACGCCGTAGGCCCGCGCCTCATAGTTGCAAGTGGCGATCACCCCGCGCCGGTCCGCCGAACCACCCACCGCCAGCGGTTTACCCGCCAGGCGCGGGTCGTCACGCATCTCGATGGCAGCGTAGAAGCAGTCGCAATCGACGTGGATGATTTTTCGCTGGCTCATATAAAAGCGGTGTTCATGGTGAAGAAATGGAGTCATGGCGTGCCGGATCGGCAGTATCTCACTGACACCTGTATATAGCACCAGTAGTCTGAATCTTCTTCCCCACTGGTAGGAAAAGTAACCGATGAATTTATTTTCTCAATCGAAAAGCTTCACTCGATAGAGCTGAAAGCCTTGCCATGCCTGCCTCGCAGACGATCGCCCAGCCCTTCCTTGCCGCTAAGCGATTGAACCAGAACAGGTTTTATCTGGATTGAAGGTTGACAGCCCAGCGATCCTCTGTAGAATGCCGACACACAGACGCGGGATGGAGCAGTCTGGTAGCTCGTCGGGCTCATAACCCGAAGGTCGTCGGTTCAAATCCGGCTCCCGCAACCAAACATCAAAAAAGGCTACTCGAAAGAGTGGCCTTTTTTGTGCGCGCCTGTTTTGTGCCCTCTTCATGAACAGATGCGAGAAATCGTTCTGATTCCGAAACTTAAGTCTGCTCCGCGACCGTTCGCCGCTTTTTTACGCTTATTTGACCCGGTTGCAGATTAACGGTTGACACACAGGCGTATCTCTATAGAATGCCGCCACACAGACGCGGGATGGAGCAGTCTGGTAGCTCGTCGGGCTCATAACCCGAAGGTCGTCGGTTCAAATCCGGCTCCCGCAACCAAACATCAAAAAAGGCTACTCGAAAGAGTGGCCTTTTTTGTATCTGTTGAAAAAGTCCTTTCGCAACAATGACCTGTCACTGTGTAGCGAAGCGTTCGGGATCTCCAATGCGATGAGTTCAGACTATGCTGATTCGCAGACAGATCCCCCCCGACGCCCAATGACATGCCATCGCCGTCAACCGGTGAGAGGCGTTAATATTTGTGATTATTTTTTTCTACAGGGATTGGTAACTTGGCTGGATACCCCCATCCTGTCGCGCACAATCCAAGAGGTGATTGATGCGCGCCAACTCGTCTGATCCACAAGACACCGTCACAGCGACCCAACCGATCAAGGCCGAGCGCCTGCGCTTGCTGGATCTGGCCAGCAAATATCGCCAGCCCATCGGCCTGGCGGTGACGCTGCTGTTGTTCGCTATCGCGCTGATTGCCTGTCGTCATCTGCTGAGCGAACTCGATCTGTACGCTTTGCACGACTCGATTCTTGAAGTCCCTAAACCGGCACTGCTGGGCGCATTGGCGGCGACCGTGGTCGGCTTCATCATTCTGCTGGGGTATGAATGGTCCGCCAGTCGCTACGCGGGCGTGACGCTGGCGCCGCGAATTCTTGCGCTGGGGGGCTTCACGGCATTTGCCATCGGCAACGCTATCGGTCTTTCGATGCTCTCGGGGGGCTCGGTCCGCTACCGTCTATATGCACGGCACGGTCTGGGGGCGTCAGATGTCGCTCACATGACGTTATTCGCCAGCCTCTCGCTCGGCTGCGCGCTGCCACCACTGGCCGCCCTGGCGACCCTCAGCAACCTGCCTGCTGCTTCGGCGGCCCTGGGATTGTCCGAAGGTTTGCTGGGGGGCGTTGCCGCGGCGGTTTTGCTGCTGTTCGGCGTATTGGCCATCGGCATCTACCGCCGTCGCCTGCCGGAACAACCTTCCCCGGATAACCTGCTGGTCAAGGTCGGACGCCGCACCTTACGCCTCCCCGGTCGCCGCCTGACTTTCCTGCAACTGATCATCACCGCACTGGACGTGGCCGCCGCCGCGACCGTGCTCTACTTGTTGCTGCCGGAAGCGCCGCCCTTCGGTGCGTTCCTGCTGGTGTACCTGCTAGCCCTGGCCGCCGGTGTGCTCAGCCATGTGCCCGGCGGGGTCGGCGTATTTGAAGCCATTCTGTTGGCCGCCTTCGCCGACACACTCGGCGCCGCACCACTGGCCGCTGCGCTGCTGCTCTATCGCCTGATCTACGTCGTGCTGCCGCTGCTGGTGGCGTGTGTGCTCCTGTTGATCAACGAAGGCCAGCGTCTGTTTCAGTCGCGCCAGTCCCTGCGGGCCGCTTCCGGTCTGGCGGCGCCGATCCTGGCGGTGCTGGTGTTCCTGTCCGGCGTGGTGCTGCTGTTCTCCGGCGTCACCCCGGAAATCGACACCCGGCTGGAACACATCGGCTTTCTGATCCCGCACCGCCTGGTCGACGCCTCGCACTTCGGTGCCAGTCTGGTCGGCGTGCTGTGCCTGCTGCTGGCTCAAGGCCTGCGTCGTCGACTGTCCGCCGCCTGGATGTTGACCACCATTCTATTGCTGGTCGGCGCCCTGCTCTCCCTGCTCAAAGGCTTTGACTGGGAAGAAGCTTGCCTGATGACCCTGACGGCGAGCCTGCTGGGTGTATTTCGCCGCTCGTTCTACCGCCCGAGTCGCCTGACTGAATTGCCGTTCTCGCCGCTCTATCTGGTCTCCAGCCTGTGCGTGCTCGGCGCCTCGATCTGGTTGCTGCTGTTTGCGTACCAGGACGTCCCGTACAGCCATCAACTCTGGTGGCAATTCACCCTCGACGCCGACGCTCCGCGTGGCTTGCGCTCATTGTTGGGGGCCGCCGTCCTGCTGGTGGTCGTGTCGCTGACCTGGTTGCTGCGCACCGCGCGCCCGGTGATTCACTTGCCGACGCCTGACGAGCTGGATCGCGCCATAAAGATCCTGATGGCCTCGTCCCAACCGGACGGCGGCCTCGCCCTGACCGGTGACAAGGCGCTGCTGTTTCATCCCAACGACGAGGCGTTCCTGATGTACGCCCGCCGTGGCCGCAGCCTGGTGGCCTTGTACGACCCGATCGGCCCGAGCCAGCAACGGGCGGAAATGATCTGGCAGTTCCGCGACCTCTGCGACGTCCACCACGCCCGCCCCGTGTTCTATCAAGTGCGCGCCGAAAACCTGCCGTACTACATGGACATCGGCCTGACCGCGATCAAGCTCGGCGAAGAAGCCCGGGTCGACCTGAAACGTTTTGATCTCGAAGCCAAGGGCAAAGAGATGAAGGACCTGCGTTACACCTGGAATCGCGGCACTCGCGATGGGTTGTCGCTGGAGATCTTTGAGCCGGGCCATGCGCCGATGGATGAGCTCAAGGTGATTTCCGATGCCTGGCTGACCGGCAAGAACGTGCGCGAGAAAGGCTTCTCGCTCGGGCGTTTCAGTGACGATTACATCAAGCATTTCCGCGTCGCGGTGATTCGTTTCGAAGGGCGCCCGGTGGCATTTGCCAACCTGCTCGAGACTTACGGCCATGACCTGGCCAGCCTCGACCTGATGCGCGCGCACCCGGACGCGCCCAAGCTGACCATGGAGTTCATGATGGTCGGCCTGATTCAACATTATAAAAATCATGGATACGCGCGTTTCAGCCTGGGCATGGTGCCGCTGTCGGGGTTGCAACCCCGGCGTGGCGCACCGCTGACCCAGCGCCTGGGCTCGATGGTTTTCCGCCGTGGTGAGCAGCTCTACAACTTCCAAGGCTTGCGCCGCTTCAAAGACAAATTCCAGCCTGACTGGGAACCCCGTTATATGGCCGTGCCCGCCGGACTCGATCCGCTGGTTGCCCTGGCCGATACTGCTGCCCTGATTGCGGGCGGCTTGACTGGATTGGTGAAACGCTGATGATTCAACGCTCCTTGCGGTACGTACTGGGCACACTGGTCGTGTTGGCCCTGATTATCGGTGGCGGTTACTGGTACCTGAAGCGCCCGGCCCCCGAACCGACCCTCGAACAGCTGAAGCCGGCTGATGGCACGGCGATGACGCGCGTCATTCCCGGCAACACGCCACGCGCCCAGGTGCTGGTGGCGGTCAATGAAGACCAGAAACTCAGCGACAAACAGTTGATGACCCTGAGCCGCACCGGCTCGGCGCAGATTGTTCAGGTGATCCTGCCCAAGGACTGCCTGCTGCAAAGTCGTGCCCTGCAATCAGGCCTGCGAGAACTCAAAGGCCCGGCGACCCTGGTCAGCGGTATCGGCCCTGGCGCGGTGCTGGCGTGGCGCTGGTTGTCCGAGCAGAAGGACGACAAGGCCCAGGCTGTCTCCGTCGACCTTGCACTGGAAAAACCCGGCTGCACCCACTTGCTGCCAAAAAGTGCCGCTCACGGTCACTGGCTGGTGGCCTGGAACGACAACCCGGACGACACCAGCGCCGGCTTCGTGCGCGATCAAGCCAACGCCGAAACCAGCATCAGCGACTACGACATCAACCTGCCGCAAGTGCTGAACAACGAACTGCGTAAACTCCTGGTCGGCGGCGACAAAGCCGCTGGCGGCCTGCAAATCCCCGTGGTCGAAGTCCCGGCCGGCCAAGCCAAGGACACCGTGACCCTGTTCCTGTCCGGTGACGGCGGCTGGCGTGACCTGGACCGCGACGTCGCGGGCGAGATGGCCAAGATCGGCTACCCGGTGGTCGGTATCGACACTCTGCGCTACTACTGGCAGCACAAGAGCCCGGAGCAAAGCGCTCTGGACCTGGCCGAGCTGATGCAACACTACCGGCAGAAATGGGGCACCAAGCGCTTCATCCTGACCGGCTACTCGTTCGGCGCCGATGTCCTGCCAGCGATCTACAACCGCCTGGAACCCGCAGAACAGCAACGCGTCGACGCCATCATCCTGCTCGCCTTCGCCCGCACCGGCAGCTTCGAAATCGAAGTCGAAGGCTGGCTCGGCAACGCCGGCAAAGAAGCCGCCACCGGCCCGGAAATGGCCAAGCTGCCACCGGAAAAAGTGGTGTGCATCTACGGTGAAGAAGAAGTCGACGAAAGCGGCTGCACCGACAAGACCGCCGTGGGCGAAGCGATGAAGCTACCGGGCGGCCACCACTTCGACGAGAACTACCCGGCGCTGGCAAAGCGTTTGGTGGACATCATCGAGAAGCGCCAGGCCAAGGGTGAGACGGCTCAGGAGTGATCTGAGGCTCGACCACGAAAAAGCCCCCGCAGCCGTTTGGTTGCGGGGGCTTTTTTACATGCGACATGAAGCGCTTCTAGCTAGCCGGACTTTAGGTCGAATTCGACTCAGACTCCATTTCCCAAATCGTTTTTCTTCTTGGGCGTGCAGGCTGGCGAACTTAAACAAAAGCAAAACGTCTTGACTCTTCATCAAGCCAGAAACTCCAAGTGTCCACATTCCATAAAACGTGGACACTTTTTTCTTTGAAAATATCGAGCCGTCAAGACCTTTCGACAGGTCCTGACCTCGCGACCAGCTCGGACAAAGGCCAATCTGAAGAAGAACTGTCTGAAAGAAAAAAGCCCCGCTACCTTCACGGCAACGGGGGCTTACAACTTATAGGCGACGCTCTGCTGCGTCGTAGACCTCTTCGTCACGTCGGGCCCCGACTGCGACAATCAACACTTGAATGGCCTTACCATCGACGCGATAGACAATCCGCGTATCGCCTGTGCGAATCCGTCTGCAGCCCGCGAGGCTGGCTCTTAGGGGTTTGCCGCTCTTGTCCGGCTCACCGTTGATAATCCGCTCTTCGATAACATCAAGAATGCGGTTCGCCGCCACAGCTCCCAGCAGATCCAGATCCTTCTGAACCTCCGGATGATAGATAACGCCCCAAACCATCCACAGCTCCTTTAGTCTTTCTTGGCGTACCGCGCCCGCATATCGTCATGGCTGACCGCCTTGGCCTGATCAAAACCAATCAGTCGCTCTCGAGCCGCCGCTTCAATTCGAAGGTCCTCAAGCTCGTCGAGCATTTCCTGATACGCATCGACGTTGATAATGACCGCTGCGGGTTGATTATCTTTGAAAATGACCAGCCGCTCGGTGGCTCGGCTGGAAATCTCCTTTAGCCTCGCACTAAACCCCCTGACCATCGCAGTCACCGAAATCGCTTGGTCAGCACGCTCCAGTAATGCCGTCATACTCACCTCTCTACACATTCATGCAAATTTGAACACACAGTTCTACGCAGAGTATTGCGTTGAATTCGACATACAGCAAGCTGCAAAAAACGCGAATCTATCCACCCGCGTGATTCGTGCCGACAAAAAAATGAGCTAATTAACGTATAAGCGCTCTCTCAGTGTTTAGCTGTCGTTTACTGAACGTGTCGCAATATCGGAAGACGCCCGCACACCTTGTAGGCAAACTCCGAATCTCGTGTTTGGGCACTTTGCCGCCTTGTTGCGTTTTTCTTCGACGGGATACTCTCCGGACGTCGCTGACCATTCAGCGATCGGGCTTGGAAACCCGACGAGCGTATAGCAACAACGTGCCCAACATGACCGCAGGCCTTTACGGCTGCAATCTAGTGTCATGGCGGTTGTGCGTGGGACGTCTTCGGACGTGCCGGTTTCCTAGGCTCCCGGTTTTCCAACCTGCGCACAGCTGCCACCCATTCGCTTGGAAACGAACGTGGCAGCTCCTCAGCTTAGGAAATAGACATGACTAAAATTGATGCTTCCGCGATCTCAGAATTAAAAACCATAGGCTACACCCCACTCATCTACTGCCCGGATCAGGCGCTATTCAACGTCCGCGCCGGCGTCCCCATCGTTGATGCCTTGTCACAAGCCTCTGACCTGCTGTTCCTCGGCAAATCATTCGCCGAGGATGCTGCCTACGCAAGAGACACCGACCGCCACGCCTGGGCCGCTCACTATCTGACGGCGATGGGCAAAGCCGTGATTGATGATGTTGTGAAGGTGCTGACGCCGCGACCGGCCCGGACGAAGACCGAATCAGAAGAAGGGCTGCCTGAGTGCCAGTAAGCGCACAGGCATGGAACACCGCCGCCCCTTGTGGGAGCGAGCCTGCTCGCGAAGGCGTCGTGTCAGCCACTATCAAGGTTGGCTGATACACCGCTTTCGCGAGCAGGCTCGCTCCCACAAGGGACCTTCTTGGCCTTCAGGGCGAGATTCCAGGCACAAAAAAGCCCCCGCTGCCGCACTGGCAACGGGGGCTTTTCAATGGGGGGCTTACATCTCGACCTGAGTACCCAGCTCAATCACCCGGTTCAGCGGCAGATTGAAGAAGCGCAAATTGCCATTGGCATTCCTCAACATGAAGGCGAACAGCGCCTCGCGCCAACGGGCCATGCCTTCGAGTTTGGAGGCGATCACCGTCTCGCGGCTGAGGAAGTAGGTGGTGCGCATCGGGCTGAAGTCGAGGTCATCGAGATGGCACAGTTTCAGTGCTTGCGGCACGTCCGGCTCGTCGACGAAGCCGAAGTGCAGGATCACCCGGAAGAACCCTTCGCCGTAGGAATCGACTTCGAAGCGTCGGCTCGACGGTACCCGCGGGATGTCTTCGTAGACCACGGTCAACAGCACCACTTGCTCGTGCAGTACCTGGTTATGCAGCAGGTTGTGCAACAGCGCGTGGGGCACGGCATCCGGGCGAGCGGTCAGGAACACGGCGGTACCCTGCACGCGATGCGGCGGCTGTACGGCAATACTGCTGATGAAAATCGGCAGGGGCAGGCCGCCCTCGTCCATGCGTTCCACCAGCAGTTGTTTGCCGCGTTTCCAGGTAGTCATCAGGATAAACAGCACAATCCCCGCCAGCACCGGAAACGCACCGCCCTGGATGATCTTCGGCACGTTGGCGGCAAAGTACAGACCGTCCACCAACAAGAAGCCGAGCAACACCGGCACTGCGAGCACCGGCGGCCATTTCCACAGCAGCAATATCACCGCCGACACCAGGATGGTGGTCATCAGCATCGTGCCGGTCACCGCCACGCCGTAGGCCGAGGCCAGGGCGCCTGAGGACTCGAAGCCCAGCACCAACAGGATCACGCCGACCATCAATGCCCAGTTCACCGCACCGATGTAGATCTGGCCCTGCTCGGCGCTGGAGGTGTGGCGGATGTGCATGCGCGGAATGTAGCCGAGCTGGATCGCCTGACGAGTCAGGGAGAACGCGCCGGAGATGACCGCTTGCGAGGCAATCACCGTGGCCATCGTCGACAATCCCACCAATGGAAGCAACGCCCAGCTTGGCGCCAACAGGTAGAACGGGTTGCGAGCGGCTTCCGGATCACCCAGCAACAGCGCTCCCTGGCCGAAGTAGTTCAGCACCAGCGCCGGCAGCACGAGGATGAACCACGCACGGGCAATCGGCTTGCGCCCGAAGTGGCCCATGTCGGCGTACAGCGCTTCGGCACCGGTCAACGCCAGCACCACCGCGCCGAGGATCGCCACGCCCATGCCCGGATGCTGGGTGAAGAAACGCACGCCCCAGACCGGGTTCAGCGCTTGCAACACTTCCGGGTGCTGCAAGATGCCGTGGACACCCAGTGCACCGAGCGCCACAAACCAGGTGACCATGATCGGCCCGAACAGAATGCCGATGCGCGCGGTGCCGTGGCTCTGAATCAGGAACAGCGCCACCAGCACGACCAAGGACAGCGGCACCACCCAATGGTCGATGCCTTCGAACGCCAGCCCCAGCCCTTCAATCGCCGAGAGCACGGAAATCGCCGGGGTGATCATGCTGTCGCCATAGAACAGCGCCGCACCGATCAACCCACACACCACCAGCAAGGCACGTAACTTCGGATGCCCCGCCGCCGCCCGCCGCGCCAGCGCGGTCAAGGCCATGATCCCGCCTTCGCCCTGGTTGTCGGCACGCAGCACGAACATCATGTATTTGATCGAGACGACCCAGATCAGCGACCAGAAGATAAGTGCCAGGATGCCCAACACGCCGTCATGGTTGACCGGTACGCCATAGCCCCCGGAAAACACTTCTTTGAGGGTGTACAGCGGGCTCGTGCCGATATCGCCATAAACCACCCCGACCGCCGCGACCAGCATGCCGATCGGCTTTGCCGCCGAATGCTCGGCACCCGCTGCCTGACTACTTGCCTGCCCCATCCAAAACTCCTACTACTCAGACCCGGACTTCTTATAAAGAAGCACTATGCTTTGCCGTGCAGCATGCGCTGTTTTACATGACGTTACAGACGTTTCATTGACTGTAAAAAATCGGTAAAGCGTAAAGGCGCGAAGCATAGCGCAGCACTCGTCGTATTTCCCTGCATAAAGCTGGTCAAGTGCGCGTCTCATCGCTAGAATTGCGCACTTTTTGACCAGAGGCGCAACATAGCGCCCGTCTGTCGCCTTGCCGTCTTCGGCTGGAGGCGTCCCAAATACCGAGGTTAGACATGTCCACCACTCCTGCGCCGGCCAATCCAAAAGTTGGCTTCGTATCCCTGGGTTGCCCCAAAGCACTGGTCGACTCCGAGCGCATCCTTACCCAGCTGCGCATGGAAGGCTATGACGTCGTGTCCACTTACGAGGACGCCGATGTCGTGGTGGTCAACACTTGCGGTTTCATCGACTCGGCCAAGGCTGAGTCCCTGGAAGTGATCGGCGAAGCCATCAAGGAAAACGGCAAGGTCATCGTGACCGGCTGCATGGGCGTCGAAGAAGGCAACATCCGCAAGGTGCACCCGAGCGTGCTGGCCGTGACCGGTCCGCAGCAGTACGAGCAAGTGGTCAACGCCGTGCACGACGCCGTGCCACCGCGCCAGGATCACAACCCGCTGATCGACCTGGTGCCGCCGCAAGGCATCAAGCTGACCCCGCGCCACTACGCCTACCTGAAGATTTCCGAAGGCTGCAACCACAGTTGCAGCTTCTGCATCATCCCGTCGATGCGCGGCAAGCTGGTCAGCCGTCCGGTCGGTGACGTGCTCGACGAAGCCCAGCGCCTGGTCAAGGCCGGCGTCAAGGAGCTGCTGGTGATCTCGCAAGACACCAGCGCCTACGGCGTCGACGTGAAATACCGCACCGGTTTCTGGAACGGCGCGCCGGTGAAAACCCGCATGACCGAACTCTGCGAAGCCCTGAGCACCCTCGGCGTCTGGGTCCGCTTGCACTACGTTTACCCGTACCCGCACGTCGACGAGCTGATCCCGCTGATGGCCGCCGGGAAAATCCTGCCGTACCTGGACATCCCGTTCCAGCACGCCAGCCCGAAAGTCCTGAAAGCCATGAAACGCCCGGCCTTCGAAGACAAGACCCTGGCGCGCATCAAGAACTGGCGCGAGATCTGCCCGGACCTGATCATCCGTTCGACCTTCATCGTTGGCTTCCCCGGCGAAACCGAAGAAGACTTCCAGTACCTGCTGAACTGGCTGACCGAAGCGCAACTCGACCGCGTCGGCTGCTTCCAGTACTCACCAGTCGAAGGCGCACCGGCCAACCTGCTGGACGCGGCCATCGTGCCGGACGACGTCAAGCAAGACCGTTGGGACCGCTTCATGGCGCACCAGCAGGCCATCAGCTCGGCGCGCCTGCAAATGCGCGTCGGCCGTGAAATCGAAGTGCTGGTAGACGAAGTCGACGAGCAAGGCGCCGTTGGCCGCTGCTTCTTCGATGCCCCGGAAATCGACGGCAACGTGTTCATCGACAACGGCAGCAACCTCAAGCCAGGCGACAAGGTCTGGTGCAAAGTGACCGACGCCGACGAATACGACCTGTGGGCTGAACAGATCTAAACGCAAAAAATACGAAAAGCCCTGCTCTCTTGACGAGATGCGGGGCTTTTTTAGGTCTATCGTTTTGTGGAAGAAAGGACTCGCACACTCCACGGTAAAAGGGGCATCCGGCCATGCGCCAACATTCGGTCATCCACACGCCGAAACAGAGCGACTACGAAGAGCTCACACAAGTCTGGGAAGCTTCGGTGCGCGCCACCCATGACTTTCTGCCGGACAGCTACATTGAATTGCTGAAGAACCTGGTGCTGACCCGCTACCTCGACGCGGTGATGCTGATCTGCACCAAGGACTCGCGCCAGCGCATCACCGGCTTTGCCGGGGTGGCGGCGGGCAAGATCGAGATGCTCTTCATCGACCCGGCCCATCGGGGTCAGGGTTTGGGCAAGCAGTTGCTGCGTTATGCCATGGAACACCTGAACGCCAACGAGCTGGACGTCAACGAGCAGAACCCGCAGGCCTTGGGGTTTTACTTCAAGCAGGGGTTCGAGGTGATTGGTCGTTCGGAGGTCGATGGCATGGGCCAGCCTTATCCGTTGCTGCACATGCGTTTGCGCCAGGCGCAACAAAAGACCCGCAACGGCTGACACAACATGAAACCCTTGTGGAAGCGAGCCTGCTCGCGAAAGCGGTCTATCAATCGACATTGATGTTGAAGCTGAAGACGCTTTCGCGAGCAGGCTCGCTCCCACATTAAAAGCACCTGCGGCAAATGGAGCCGGGATTAACCAGCGCCCAGCAGGTACAATGCCCACCCCTTTTTTGTTACGGCCCTGTCATGACTGACCCGATTCGTCTCTCCAAACGCCTCATCGAACTCGTCGGCTGTTCCCGTCGGGAGGCTGAGCTGTTCATCGAGGGCGGCTGGGTCACCGTGGACGGTGAAGTCATCGACGAGCCGCAATTCAAGGTTGACACCCAGAAAGTCGAGCTCGACCCCGAGGCCAAGGCTACTGCGCCGGAACCGGTGACCATCCTGCTGAACGTGCCCGTGGGCATGGACGCGGAAACCGCAATGGCGACCATCAGCGCCGAGACCCTGAGCGAAGAACACCGCTTCAGCAAACGTCCGCTCAAGGGCCACTTCCTGCGCCTGACCGCCAGCACCGACTTGCAGGCCAACGCCAGCGGTCTGCTGGTGTTCACCCAGGACTGGAAGATCCTGCGCAAGCTCACCGCCGACTCCGCCAAGATCGAACAAGAATATGTCGTCGAGGTAGAAGGCGACATGGTGGCTCACGGCCTCAACCGCCTGAACCACGGCCTGACCTACAAAGGTAAGGAACTGCCGCCGGTCAAAGCCAGCTGGCAGAACGAAAACCGCCTGCGTTTTGCGATGAAGAACCCGCAACCGGGCGTGATCGCCCTGTTTTGCCAGGCCGTTGGCCTGAAGGTCGTCGCCATCCGCCGCATCCGCATTGGCGGCGTGTCCATCGGCAAAGTGCCGTTGGGGCAATGGCGCTACCTGTCCGGCAAAGAGAAGTTCTGAGACTTTTCACGCCGCCACACATTCCGGCGCCGCTGTTTACGCGGCGCCCACTGCTGAATATCAGGATTGCACACCATGATTCATAACGACGTACTGCGCAGCGTGCGCTACATGCTCGACATCAGCGACAAGAAAGTCATCGAGATCATCAAGATCGGCGGCATGGACGTGTCCCTGGAAGACCTGCTGACCTACCTCGACAAGAAAGAGGAAGACGAGGAAGGCTTCGTGCGCTGCCCGGACGAAGTCATGGCGCACTTCCTCGACGGCCTGGTGATCTTCAAGCGCGGCAAGGACGAAAGCCGTCCGCCGCAGCCGATCGAAGTGCCGGTGACCAACAACATCATCCTGAAGAAACTGCGCGTGGCCTTCGAACTCAAAGAAGACGACATGCACGCGATCCTCAAGGCGTCCGAGTTCCCCGTGTCCAAACCTGAGCTAAGCGCGCTGTTCCGCAAGTTCGGCCACACCAACTATCGCCCGTGCGGCGACCAGTTGCTGCGCAACTTCCTCAAGGGCCTCACTCTTCGAGTGAGAGCGTAAAGCAGCTGCAAGCTACAAGCCGCAAGCGGATGGTGTCTAGCTTGTAGCTTGTAGCTTGTAGCTTGAAACTTGCAGCTGGGCCGTATGGCCCCTCATTCCTCGCAAAAATAGTGGCTCCGCTTCTGGCGGCTGACGACTAGGGTGTATTGACCCTCAGCTCTCAGGATTCGCCATGCACCCGTACTTTTCCCTGCAAGGCCGCACCGCTCTAGTGACCGGTGGCACCCGTGGTATCGGCAAAATGATCGCCAAGGCGTATGTCGAGGCCGGCGCCACCGTGTACGTCTGTGCCCGGGATGCCGAAGCGTGTCAGCAAACGGCTGACGAGTTGAGCGCCTTGGGAACCTGCCATGCCGTGGCCGCCAATCTGGCGACCGAAGAAGGCGTGCAGCACTTGGCCATGCGGCTGGGCGAGCAAATCAGTCATCTGGATATTCTGGTGAACAACGCTGGCACCACATGGGGCGCTCCGCTGGAAAGCTACCCGGTCAAGGGCTGGGAGAAGGTCATGCAGCTTAACGTGACCTCGGTGTTCAACTGCATCCAGCAGTTTTTGCCTTTACTGCGCAAGGCGGGTTCAGAGGCGAATCCGGCGCGGATCATCAACATCGGTTCGGTGGCGGGGATTTCGTCCTTTGGCGAACAGGCGTATGCCTACGGGCCGAGCAAGGCTGCCCTCCATCAACTGTCGCGGATTCTGGCGCGGGAGCTGGTGAGCCAGCACATCAACGTCAACGTGATTGCGCCGGGGCGTTTCCCGAGC
Organism: Pseudomonas sp. SJZ077; assembly: GCF_007993905.1. Lineage (NCBI taxonomy): Bacteria > Pseudomonadati > Pseudomonadota > Gammaproteobacteria > Pseudomonadales > Pseudomonadaceae > Pseudomonas > Pseudomonas sp. SJZ077. Next base: position 77,142 of record NZ_VIUJ01000005.1, on the reverse strand, counting down.
AAGATGACGCAGCACATTGGTAACGATGAGCAAGCGCTGGCGGAGGATACGGCGCTGATTCCGATGAAGCGCTGGGGCCGGGAGGAAGAGATGGCGGCGCTGGCAATCAGTCTGGCAAGTACGGCGGGGGCTTATATGACCGGGAATGTTATTCCGCTGGATGGTGGGTTCAGTCTCTGAGATTGGCGGTGCGGCCTTCGCGGGCAAGCCTCGCTCCTACAGGTTCTTTGGCGTACACAAACGCCGTGTTCGCTCGATAACCCAGTAGGCGCGAGGCTTGCCCGCGAAGAGGCCCGCTCAGTCCCCCCCCGCCTTGAGGCCCGCCGGGTTATCATGCCCGCCCCATCCCGCCTCGACCCAAACCATGACCTACAGCGTTTCCCCCATCGGCTTCGTGCGCTCCTGCTTCAAGGAGAAGTTCGCCATCCCGCGCCAGCCTCAGCTGGCCCCGGCCGCTCGTGGCGTGCTGGAACTGGTGGCGCCGTTCGATCAGGGCGATGCGGTGCAAGGTCTCGAGCAGGTCAGCCACGTCTGGCTGCTGTTCCTGTTTCATCAGGCCCTGGAAGAGAAGCCACGCCTGAAAGTCCGCCCTCCTCGCCTGGGCGGCAACAAATCCATGGGCGTGTTCGCCACCCGTGCGACACATCGGCCCAATGGCATCGGCCAATCCGTGGTGAAACTGGACAAGGTCGAAGCCAACCGGTTGTTTATCTCCGGTATCGACCTATTGGACGGCACGCCGGTTCTCGACATCAAACCCTACGTGCCTTACGCCGACATCATCGACAGCGCCTCCAACAGCATCGCCAGCGCCGCGCCGCAGTTGATTCCTGTGCGGTGGACGGAGACAGCGCTGCAACAAGCTCACGAGCACGCTCAGCGCCTCGGCGAGCCGTTGGTTGCCCTGATTGATCAATGCCTGGCACAAGACCCACGTCCGGCGTACCAGACGCCGACACCTGAGCGGGAATATGGAGCGCAGTTCTGGGATCTGGATGTGCGCTGGCATTATCCCGAGGCGGGCGTCATCCGCGTCCTGGAAGTCATTCCCGCAAAAACCTGAACGCCAGAAACCACTGTGGGAGCGAGCCTGCTCGCGATAGCGGTGTGGCAGTCGGCAATAATGCTGACTGATACACCGCTATCGCGAGCAGGCTCGCTCCCACAGGGAAAGCAAAGCCGTCAGGCGTTGTGCTTACTTCTCGACGAACGCACGCTCGATCAGGTAATCACCCGGCTCGCGCATCCGCGGCGAAACTTTCAGGCCGAAGCTGTTCAACACTTCGCTGGTCTCGTCGAGCATGCTCGGGCTGCCGCACAGCATGGCGCGGTCGTCCTGCGGGTTGATCGGTGGCAGGCCGATGTCGCTGAACAGCTTGCCGCTGCGCATCAGATCGGTCAGGCGACCTTCGTTCTCGAACGGTTCGCGGGTCACGGTCGGGTAGTAGATCAACTTGTCACGCAACGCCTCGCCGAAGAACTCGTTCTGCGGCAGATGTTCGGTGATGAACTCGCGGTAAGCGACTTCGTTGACGTAACGTACGCCGTGGCACAGGATCACTTTTTCGAAACGCTCGTAGGTTTCCGGGTCCTGGATGACGCTCATGAACGGCGCCAGGCCAGTACCGGTGCTGAGCAGGTACAAATGTTTGCCAGGCTTCAAGTCATCCAGCACCAGGGTGCCGGTAGGCTTCTTGCTGATGATGATCTCGTCGCCTTCCTTCAGATGCTGCAACTGGGAAGTCAGCGGGCCATCAGGCACCTTGATGCTGAAGAACTCGAGATGCTCTTCCCAGTTCGGGCTGGCAATCGAGTAAGCGCGCATGAGCGGCCGGCCGTTGGGCTGTTGCAGGCCGATCATCACGAACTGACCGTTCTCGAAGCGCAGGCCCGGATCGCGGGTGCACTTGAAGCTGAACAGAGTGTCGTTCCAGTGATGAACACTGAGGACACGCTCGTGGTTCATGTTGCTCATGTACGTGGGACTCCTGGAGATTTTGCCTGCGCCGCTGATGTGCGCAATTGCATCGCATTCTAATGGCAGCGACAATATCTGTTAAATGGATTATTAAGATAAGGGTTATCGGTTATATAGATATGCGATTTACTCTCCGTCAACTTCAAGTATTCGTCGCCGTCGCCCAGCAGGAAAGCGTATCCCGTGCTGCCCTGACGCTCAACCTTTCGCAATCGGCGGCGAGCACCTCGATCACCGAGCTAGAGCGTCAGTGCAGCTGCCAGCTGTTCGACCGCGCCGGCAAACGGCTGAGCCTTAACGCCCTCGGCAAACAGCTATTGCCACAAGCTGTGGCGCTGCTCGACCAGGCCAAGGAAATCGAAGACCTGCTCAACGGCAAGTCCGGTTTCGGCTCCCTGGCCGTCGGCGCGACCCTGACCATCGGCAATTACCTGGCCACCTTGCTGATCGGTAGCTTCATGCAGCGCCATCCGGAAAGTCAGGTGAAGCTGCACGTGCAGAACACTGCCAACATCGTGCAGCAAGTCGCGCACTATGAAATTGATCTGGGTCTAATCGAAGGCGATTGCAGTCATCCAGACATCGAGGTGCAGAGCTGGGTCGAGGATGAGCTGGTGGTGTTCTGCGCGCCGCAGCATCCGCTGGCCCAGCGTGGCAGCGCGAGCATGGAAGAACTGACCCACGAGGCCTGGATTCTGCGGGAACAAGGCTCTGGCACGCGGCTGACCTTTGACCAGGCCATGCGTCATCATCGCAGCGCGCTGAATATCCGACTGGAGCTGGAACACACCGAAGCGATCAAGCGCGCGGTGGAATCAGGCCTGGGGATTGGCTGTATTTCGCGTCTGGCGCTGCGCGATGCGTTCCGCCGCGGCAGTCTGGTGCCGGTGGAGACACCGGATCTGGACTTGGCGCGGCAGTTCTATTTCATCTGGCACAAACAGAAATATCAGACCTCGGCGATGCGCGAATTCCTCGACCTGTGCCGCGCGTTCACCGCCGGGGTTCAGCGCAGCGACGAGATCGTGCTGCCCAGCATCGCTTAAAGCAGAATCACCGCCCACACCAGCCCGATCATGCTCAACGCCACGAATTGAGCGGCGCTGCCCATGTCCTTGGCGTTCTTGGACAGCGGGTGCAACTCAAGGGAAATGCGGTCGATGGCCGCTTCCACTGCCGAATTCAGCAGCTCGACGATCAACGCCAACAGGCAGACCGCGATCAGCAATGCCTGCTCGACACGACTGACGTTCAGAAAGAACGAAAGCGGGATCAGGATGACATTGAGCAACACCAGCTGCCGAAAAGCCGCTTCACCGGTGAAGGCTGCGCGCAGGCCATCCAGCGAGTAACCGGAAGCGTTGAGAATGCGTTTGAGGCCGGTTTGGCCTTTGAAAGGTGACATAGAGTGGGCAACTGACCAAAAAGGAGTGGGAAAACTAGATCAACCAAAGTCAAAAAAGCGTGAAGATGCCAACGCTTAGTGGCTTGAAATTGACTCAAGTTGTTGCAGAAGCAACGCCGCCTGGGTGCGAGTGCGCACATTCAGCTTGCGGAATATAGCCGTAACATGCGCCTTGATCGTCGCTTCGGAAACGCTCAACTCATAAGCAATCTGCTTGTTCAGCAGCCCTTCACAGACCATGGTCAGCACCCGGAACTGTTGAGGTGTCAGGCTGGCAAGGCCTTCACTGGCTGCCTTGGCTTCAGCGGAAACACTCACGGCTTCGAACGCCTGAGGCGGCCAGAACACATCGCCATCGAGCACCGCTCGCACGGCTTTCTGGATGACGCTCAGGTCACTGGACTTGGGAATGAAGCCGCTGGCGCCGAATTCACGGGACTTCACCATGATCGAGGCCTCTTCCTGAGCCGACACCATCACCACCGGGATCTGTGGGTATTGACCGCGAAGCAGCACCAGCCCGGAAAAACCGTAGGCCCCCGGCATGTTGAGGTCGAGCAGTACCAGGTCCCAGTCAGACTTTTCGTCCAGCCGGGTTTCCAGTTCGGCAATGCTTGCCACTTCCACCAGACGGACATCCGGACCCAGGCCCAGGGTCAATGCTTGATGCAGGGCGCTACGAAAAAGAGGGTGGTCATCGGCAATCAGGATTTCGTATGTGGCCATTTTTCTAATGATCCTGTTTTCAAACAACTCAAGGCACAGCCACGGAGCTGCACCAGCAGGGCACGTTCAACGCCAATTACGTGGCTATCACGCAAAGAATACGGCGTATCAAACTTTGGCCGCGCCCTAATCGGCGCCAAGCATGCCCAGCGAAACCGGGGTGGTCAAGGTGCATGGCCGGTACAGTTCTTTGCAGTATGGGCGACAATCAGCAGGCCACCGGCGCCGCGTTCTGCACGAAAGGCATCAGTTCGGTGTGGGCCGGCGTTGCCACGTTCATGTCCAGCTGATGTTTCGCATCAAGGTAATGCTGGCTGAACACGTCGAAATAAGCGTCCAGCGCCGAGGCCGCCTCAGTATCGCCCGCCAGATCAAGGCACAGTGCCGCCACTTCGGCGGTGCACAAGTGCTCGCTGCGGGTCGAGCGGCGCAACCGGTACCGTGACAGCTTCTCGGGCAACAGGCTCAGGATCGGCAACCGATCAAAGTAAGGGCTTTTGCGGAAAATCTTCCGGGCTTCGGTCCAGGTCGCATCGAGCAGAATAAACAATGGCCGCTTGGTGCTATCGGCTTCGACGGTGTTCGTCACTCGCTCAGGCTCGACGTACTCACCCGGAAAGACCAGATACGGTTGCCATTGCGGGTCGGCCAGCAACGCCAGCAATTGCGGATCCGTTTCCGTGCGTGACCAGATAAAGGCATGGTTGTCGCGCACCACATCGGCGATCAGCCAACCGGTGTTGCTCGGCTTGAACACTTCTTTGTTAGTCATGATCAGGCACACGCCGGAGCGGGCCTCAACCTGCGGACGCCAGGCGCACAGGCAGTGACTCTCGATCACGCGGCAGGCACGGCAACGCGGCGCCCTCCAGCCACGGGCCTGGATCGGCTTGATGCCCTCCTCCTCTCGCTCGTCGCGCAAGCGGGCGACGGCGTTTGCAGCAAAGGTTGGGGTTACAGGGCTCATCGCAGGCAGCACCGGAGGGGAAATCGACACGAATAACGCTCGGCAAGTCAGAAAGTGGCGGCAGTTTATCAGAGCGGCCGGCGCAAGCCTGTACCGTCCAGGCCTCGTCCCCTATAATTTGCCGCCACTGAACGCACAGTCATGTGACGGGTCGAACCATCAGTCACTGAACCAGGAGAGTTTCATGCTGCGCCTTATCGTTCCCACCGCTGCCATTTTGCTGGCGTCGTCCTTCAGCGCTCAGGCTGCGTCCTTGAGTGAGCAGAATCTCAACAGAGAACTGCGAAACGTCGCCACACAAAGCAGTGTCGGTACTCCACGGGCGATCAACGAAGACATTCTTGATCAGGGCTACACCGTTGAAGGCAACACGCTGATCAACCACCTGAGTGTACAAAGCAGCCACGCCAACAAGATGCGCGCCGACCCCAAAGCCGTGTATTTCCAGCTGGGCGCCTCTGTGTGCAACAACCCATCGTTCCGTAAACTGATGGCCAAGGGCGCAGTCATGCGCTACGACTTTACTGAAGTGAAGACCAATCGCTCGGTCGGTTCCGCCAGCTATCAGGAATCGGATTGCCCGAAAGCAGCACCGGCCAAGAAGAAGTAATCATCGGGAATTGGCGCGTCGCTGTTCATCCTCGGCGCGCAGTTCTGCCACCAACGCCTGCAAGTATCGCGAACGCCGCTCGGCGCCTTCCAGACGCCGGCAACACTCCTCCTCAAGACTCAAATGATTGGTCTCGGCGGATGACTTCAGTAATCGATACAGATGCGTATCGATTTCCAGAATGACTCTGGCCATAGCTTCCAGCCTCCCTGCACCTCGCCCCTTTTTGAGCGAAAAATCCTTAAACCGCTTGAACCGTGCGCCCTGCCTTTGACGCAAAGTTGTCGTGTCATGCCTGTAACTTAGTAAATCAGAGCGCGAGGCCTGCGGCTTGCGTTCGGACGAACGGTGAATTCACCTTGCAAATCGTCAATAAGCGGTTGCCAGGAAAGACTTTGCGGCGCAATGATCAAGGCAGCGAGAATCTCTGCAAGGGTCTAGATTCAGAGTGTTCACGATCACTTTTCAGGGCAGGAAAGGGGCTGCCCATAGCGTGTCTTGTTGTGCGAACGTTTCTTTCATCCAAGGGAAAAACAGAGCCTGTATGGACGACTCGAACCGAGTCGAGTGGAGCGCCCAGGCATGGGCTTGGGCAGACAGCGACACATGAAGTGTCGCGGCGCTGACGACTGTTTTGTCGGTGCCAAGGGTTCTGTGCAGAAGGAGAAGTTGAATGCCTTACCAACCGAATGACCTCCTGAGCCGTCATTTCGAAGAAAGCGGCCACGACCTCATCAGCAAGGTCGAAGAGCAACTCAACCTGGTTTCACCCAACAGCCCCAACACTCCGATTTACCGCGACATGATCCTGACCGTGCTGCGCATGGCCCAGGAAGACCACAACCGCTGGAACGCCAAAATCACCCTGCAAACCCTGCGCGAACTGGAGCATGCCTTTCGCGTGCTCGAACAGTTCAGGGGGCGACGCAAGGTCACGGTCTTCGGCTCGGCGCGCACACCGATCGAACACCCGCTGTATGGCCTGGCCCGAGAACTCGGCGCCGCGCTCGCGCGCTCGGACCTGATGGTCATCACCGGTGCCGGTGGCGGCATCATGGCGGCGGCCCATGAAGGTGCCGGCCTGGAACACAGCCTGGGGTTCAATATCACCCTGCCCTTCGAGCAGCATGCCAACCCCACGGTTCAAGGCACCGCCAACCTGCTGCCCTTCCACTTCTTTTTTACCCGCAAACTGTTCTTCGTCAAGGAAGCCGATGCGCTGGTCCTGTGTCCAGGTGGTTTCGGCACCCTGGATGAAGCACTCGAGGTGTTGACGTTGATTCAGACCGGCAAAAGCCCATTGGTGCCGGTAGTGCTGCTGGATGCGCCGGGCGGCAAGTTCTGGCAAGGCGCGCTGGACTTCATTCATCATCAACTGGAGGAAAATCGCTATATCCTGCCCACCGACATGAAGCTCGTGAGCCTGGTCTACAGCGCCGAAGAAGCGGTAGAGCAGATCAATCAGTTCTACGGCAACTTCCACTCCAGCCGCTGGCTCAAGCATCAGTTCGTGATCCGCATGAACCACAAGCTCAGCGACCAGGCGCTCGAACACATGCAGGAAGCGTTCGCCGACCTGTGCCTGAGCGATCACTTTCATCAGCACGCCTATAGCGGCGAGGAGCACGATGAAGCGCAGTTCAGTCATCTGGCGCGACTGGCCTTCAACTTCAACGCCAGGGATCATGGCCGCCTGCGGGAATTGGTGGACTATATCAACCTGCCGGAAAACTGGGCCGACTCCAAACCCCAGGCGCAACAGCGCACGCGAGAGCCGTCCAAGGTGACGTGAGGCAAAATCGAGGCAAAAAAAACGGCCCGCTATCGAAATAGCGGGCCGTTTTTATTTCAATCATCCATTCCCCGACCGCTGAACAAGCGGCCGATCATTTCCATGGAATATCCCCGATAACTCAGGAAACGCCCTTGCTTGGCACGTTCCCGAACGTCTATCGGCAGATGCCCGGCAAATTTGCGCCGCCAGGTATCTTCCAGTTGCTCCTGCCAATTGATACCGCTCTCGCGCAAGGCGAGTTCGATGTCGTTGCGTTGCAGGCCGCGCTGACTCAGTTCTTCACGAATACGCAAAGGGCCGTAGCCGGAGCGAGCACGGTAAGAAACAAAGCTTTCGAGGTAACGGGCTTCGGACAGCAGGCCCTCTTCCGTCAAACGGTCGAGTGCTGTGTCAATCATTTCAGGGAGAGCGCCGCGCTGACGCAGTTTACGCGTCAGCTCGACTCGACCGTGCTCGCGTCGTGCGAGCAGGTCCATGGCGGTTCGCCGCACTGCGACGAGTGTATCGAGTACGGCGGTCATCGGATCAATCAGATATCAGCGTCAGCCAGGTCATCAGCCGTCTCTTTGACTGGCGATGCTTTGACGTCCGGCGCCGGGGTCAGCAACTTGTCACGCAGTTGCTTCTCGAGCTTGGCGGCAATTTCCGGATTGTCTGCCAGGAACTTGGCCGAGTTGGCCTTGCCCTGACCGATCTTGGTGCCTTCATAGGCATACCAGGCGCCGGACTTCTCAACGAAACCGTGCAGCACGCCCAGGTCGATCATCTCGCCGTTGAGGTAGATGCCCTTGCCGTAAAGAATCTGGAACTCGGCCTGACGGAAAGGCGAAGCCACCTTGTTCTTGACGACTTTGACGCGGGTTTCGCTACCGACGACTTCATCACCTTCTTTCACCGCGCCGGTACGACGGATATCCAGACGAACCGAAGCGTAGAACTTCAACGCGTTACCACCGGTGGTGGTTTCCGGGCTGCCGAACATCACGCCGATTTTCATACGGATCTGGTTGATGAAGATTACCAGGCAGTTGGCGTTCTTGATGTTACCGGTGATTTTACGCAGCGCCTGGGACATCAGACGGGCTTGCAGGCCCACGTGCATGTCACCCATTTCGCCTTCGATTTCAGCCTTCGGAACCAGCGCGGCCACGGAGTCGACGATGATCACGTCAACCGCGTTGGAACGCACCAGCATGTCGGTGATTTCCAGGGCTTGCTCGCCGGTGTCCGGCTGGGAAACCAGCAGGTCGTCGACGTTGACGCCCAGTTTGCCGGCGTACTCAGGGTCGAGGGCGTGTTCGGCGTCGACGAATGCGCAGGTCGCGCCCGCTTTTTGAGCCTGGGCGATCACCGACAGCGTCAGCGTGGTTTTACCGGAGGATTCAGGACCGTAGATTTCAACGATACGACCTTTTGGCAGACCGCCAATGCCGAGCGCGATGTCCAGACCCAGAGAGCCAGTGGAGATAGCCGGGATCGCCTGACGGTCCTGATCGCCCATACGCATTACGGCACCCTTGCCGAATTGACGTTCGATCTGACCCAGGGCCGCAGCCAAGGCTTTCTTCTTGTTGTCGTCCATTAAAGTCCTCACGTAATCAATAAGGCCTGACGGCCAACACCTGTATAAGTAGCCAGTATTATTCCACAGCGTTTCAGGATCGCCTACCCCTGATTTGAGATTTCTCCAGCGGCATGACGCAGCAGCCCCTCTAGCGCGGCCTTAACCGTTTGTCGGCGGACCTCATCGCGGTTACCGGCGAAGTGCTGCACCTCGCTGAACACCTGCTCACCGACGCCCCAGGCCAGCCAGACCGTGCCGACCGGTTTGTTCGGCGAACCGCCATCGGGGCCGGCCACACCGCTGACCGCCACGGCAAAATGCGCCTGACTTTTTTCCTGAGCGCCGCGAACCATCGCCTCGACCACCTCGCGACTGACGGCGCCGACCGTTTCGAATAATTCGGGAGGCACGTTCAACTGCTCGGTTTTCTGTCGGTTGGAATACGTCACATAACCGGCCTCGAACCACGCCGAACTCCCCGGAATGCGAGTGATCGCCTCTGAGATGCCGCCGCCGGTACACGACTCGGCTGCGGCGACGTGGGCATTCAGAACCTGCAAGCGCCTGCCAAGTTCAGCGGCCAGTTGAGTGATTTCTTTCACGGTCATCTCCTGAGCGAGCGGAATGAGCACTACCGTACACGAGCGGATTGCGCTTGCAAGGCACAGGATCGGTCAAAATGTTATCGAGCGATGGCTCTGACATAGGCCTGGCAAGCCTGCAAGGCAATCAGTCCGTTGTCGCCGGCATCGGTGATGGCGATAATTCGTTGAGCATGCGCCGGGTCAAGTCGGGCTCGCGGGGCGCCATTATCCAGGCTGCGGGTGCTGGCGGAGGCTGGCACTGAATTGCCTGAGGCAACGTCGCCGGCATCGAGGAGGACTGACAAGCGCACATCAGCAGTGGCAAGACGATCGCGCAGGCGACCTTGATCACGTTGGGCATCGCTAAGCGCTCGGTAATGGGTTTGTTCGCTGGCCGACAGACGCTGCTCCAGCGCCAGACGCTTGTCCTGCTCGGCCTGTTGCTGCGTGGCGGCGGCCAGCGTCAGCTGATTCAGTGCCTCGGCATGCAGCCTGGCCAGCTCCGCGAGTTGCCGGCCATAGCGCCAATCCTGAAAGTGCCAGGCCAGCGCCGCCGATCCGCCGGCCAGCACTGCCAGTAACACAACAAGGCCGATCACCCGGTAAGAAATCGGCATCAGACCGAAGGCTGACATAGCACCGCCCTCGCCCGCGCCCACAGCTGCAGACGATCTTGCAGACCGTTAAGCCCACCGTTTATGCGCCGGGTGATGCTGTTGAACTGATCGCGGTCGGCCAGTTCATTGAGGCCGTTTTGCTCCCAGAACCACGCGGCTGATTCGGCGGCCCATTGGGGTTGTTCCAATAGCTGCGGAACAAACACCAAGCGATCATCGCCGAACAGTCCGAGGCTGCATTGGAGGTAGTTGTCACGACCGGTGATCTGGATCAGGCCTCGACCGCGGTATTTCTGCCCGTCACCGTCGGCTTCCAGCGTGTTGCCCAAACGCAAGGCCAAAGTGCCGGTGTCGTATTGGCTCAAGTATTGGCTGTTGCCCAATTCACGCACGTACTGCAACTGCCCGGATTCATGGCCGACTTGTGCGAGGAACGCAGCGATGCGTTTCGCCGTATTGATACTTCGATGGATCATGGCGCTGTTAAGGGCAGAAATGAAAACGCCCGCTTGGGAGCGGGCGTTAGGAAATATTTGTTGTAACTGAGCTGAAGTGAGAGACATGGGTCATGTTCCATTGGCCGTTGTTTTTAACCAGACAGGCGCCAGGGGTTTGCTGAAGTCTTTTGGAAAGTTGGCCGTTGAGGGCCAGTCACGCAGATCCTGCCGGTAATCCAGCAGTTCATGATATTGATCGCTGTTCAAGGTCATCGGAGTGCCCGCCGCTTGCTGATCGCGATCACGGTCGACCAGCCATTGGCTGGCGGCCAACGCTTGATCCCGCCAGGCTCGAGCAACAGTCTCTGGTTCGGGTTTCGCTTCTGAAGCACCGTCCAGAATCACAGGCAACGGCACACCACCGCTCGCCAACCATTGCTGATATTCATCCCAGAAACGGTGATGAAGGGGAACGGTTGCCCCGTCAGGCAGACGGATGACAGTGTCCGGATCTTGAGTAAGTTGATAGCTCATATGAAACCTCCTTAAAGTTCGGCGTCGGCGGTGACGTGGATGTAGTACGACTGAGCGATCAACCCGATATCGGAGTTATCCACCCAGACGCCGCGAGTCGAAACCCCAAGCGCCCGCGCATTAGCCGATGACATATCGTCACTTCCCGAACGCCATTGCCCAGCAACTCCCTTTGACGTGGTGGTATACAAACTGAGACTCGGAGTACCTCTCTTTTCAACCTTGAAAGTCCACTGAGCCAAGGGCTGTGAGGCGAACCCTGTTTGCCCCTGTTTCACTGTGGATATCAGTGCACCGTAGGGACCTGTCACGGTGCCCGGCGGCACATCCTGACTGTAGGTTTTTTCGTAATAACGCTGGCACATCATCAACTCATCGCCCGGGCTACGGAGCTCGAACGGCGTTGACACTCGCCCCTCTTCCAACTGAACCTGCGCCAGGTCAATGACTTGCAAAACATTCATAGGCAGGTCGAAGGACAGCCGCAGAAAGTCATTACCACTACTTCCTAATGACTTACCCGCCAAGGACGGAACTTGAATCGTTGCACTGTATCGGGACCACGAAGTCTTGAGTTGAAAGCTGCCCACCGGCGTCACCGTATCCACGCTACCGCCCGCACCGAAATACTGTGCGATCGTCACATTGATTTGACGCGCCGTGTCGGCCTTGGCCCAGAACGTCAACGTCGCGGCTCTTCCCGCCAAGGTCCTGACCGATTCGATAGCCTGGGAGATCTTATGTACGCTGGCGCCAACTCCCGCGGTGATTTGCTGCCAACGCATAAAGTAACGGGGTTCATTGGGGACCTCGGTCTGACCCAGTGCAAAATTCTGCCTGGAAATATTCACCCCGGCGCTCCCGTTCCAGTCGCAACGAAAACGGTCAGCAATATAGGCCCCGGTGTAAGGTCCCAAGTTGGCTGTCCCGCGCTGCCAGATATCGAAGTTGCCATTAATCAGCAGGTTTTTGCGATAAACCTGTACAGGAAAATTCTGTTGCGGGTCGAGTTTCGCCAACTCCTTAATGGCCAGGCTCAACTGATCCGTTTGATTTTCGGAAGGCATCAGTCCGGCAGCTGTGATGGTGTTGACGATTTCCTGGGTGACGGCATTGCCCCAAGTGGCAGGAATCAGGGAACCGGGGGTTCCGGCGACCGGGTTTTCATCGACAAATTGGCCGTTGACCAGCCCCGCGCTGGTTACGCTTTTTGGATAGTCCATCTTATCTACTCTGGTTGTAGGGCATAGAGGCTGTTGGGGTCACTCGGTCGAACCTGGAAGTTGCGGCCAGTCAATCTCAGCTGGAAAGGTTGCTTGCCGTTCAAGACGATTCAACTCAACGCTGTAGAGCTTCCACTCCATCAATGCCAGTTGCTCATCATGAGTGGCGTCACCCATATCTTCGGCATATTGAAGAGGGGCTATGCGCAAGACCGCGTCACCAAGCAGTGCGTCGCGCTTGGCCAGCAACTGATTCCTCAAATCTGCCAACCGCGCCTGTTCGTCCAACTCCCAGGTGTTATCGCGCCAGATATAAAACTCTCCCGGCCACGGAGCAGTAGTAAAGGTGTCGGGCAACTCCCCGAGTTCATTCCAGACCTGCCGGGCTCCACCTTCTTTGCAATAAACCACGCCACGCCGGTCAATCACTTCGCGCGGAACATCATTGACCAGCGCCCAGCTACGGCCTTGTTCCGCCGGAGGTAATTCAAATGAAAGCTCCACGGCATTACCAGGAAGTTGAATGCCGATACCCGGCGTCACAAAAAACTCGACAGGCCCGGACAAGGCCCCCGAGTTATCAATCAGATAATTAAACATGGACACCTCAGATAAGTTTGATGCGGCCGGGATAGGCGATGTTGCGAGGGCGGGATTTGAAGGCGAAAAGCAAGGTATTGGCAGCATCCATTTGGTAAGAGGTGCCCGCAGGGTAGATAGGACCACCGTTGCTTAACCCCGATACATACTGAATTTCCTCACGGGTATCTGCGCCAAATGCGGCTAGGCTATCGGACCATCGCGAACCCACCGCACCGCCACCGTTAGCCCCTTGTGCATAGGAATGGATCGAGCCGCGCTGGAAGGCGCCCATGGCCCGATCCGTATCAACGCCACGTCCTTCGTCCAGAACCCTCAAGAACTCCCCGCGGTTTTCAGGACCACGAAACGTCAACGCACCATCACCACTGGTCCACTTGCCTTCGTTGCCCACTCGCGCAGCCTCGGAGCCAAGCATTCCCGATTGTTGGGCGTGATCCCACAACCAAGGCCATTGCGCACGGTTCATGACCGTACCGTTGAGCGCCCCATAGCCACCGGGGCTGAGCAACGTGGTGGTTTCGAAAAACGGTCGACCCAAAGGGGTATTGTCAAACCGCCCCACAGGCCACCAACTACCGGCGCCATCGCTGCGCAAATGCCACCAGTCGCCGCCGCCCATCAACACCAGGAACGTGTAACCGGTCGCAGATAAATGGGTGTGAAATCTGATGCGATCAGTGCCGGCAGCCTGGATAACCAGTCGGTTGCCGCTGTTGTCCACGCGTCGCACAATGACGTCGCGAACGCCCATGGCAACGTTGGCCGGCGCAAGCGTGATAGTGGCGGCTCCGGAGCTGGCGTCAATCAACACCAGACCAAGTTCTTCTGGCACCAGCATTTTCGATGCAGCCAGTCGGGTGACCACCGAGCGCATCGGACTGGTCACGCCGATAATCGCCTGGATCGCCTTGAGCAACTGACCGTTGTCCGCTTCCGACGCGGCCATTCCGGCCCCGGCCACAACACCCAGAATCTCTTGCGTAACTGCGTTGCCCCACACCGCCGGAATCAAAGATCCCGGCGTACCGGCCACCGGGTTTTCATCGACAAACCGGCCGGCCACCAATCCGACACTGGGGATGCTTTTTGGATAATCCATCGTTCTGCTCCCTGTAATAAAGTCCTGCATGGCCATGGCACAACGGCAATGCAGGTCATGTTTGAAAAAAAACAAAAACACCCACGGAAGGGTGGGCGTTGGGTACAGCGGATATTTCGAATGGATTAGCCAGCGAGGTCGTTCGCCACAGCACGTATTGCGGCAATCGCGTCTTCACTGACTTGATTGGCGAGATCGGTTTTACCCTTGGCGATATGAACTTTGATTTGTTCTTTCGCTTTCAAACGAAGGGTTCGAAGTGTCAGCAGCCCCTCCTTGAATCGAGCTGCCTTGGCAATGATCTGATCTACCGCCTGCCTGGCGGTACGTCCTTTGACGACCCAGGCAGACACCGAGAGGGGCACCGCTTTTTTCGGATAGCCTTCGTCTATGTAAGCCTGAGCCTCGGCAGCGGCTTGTGCGTATTCCATGGCCTTGAGCGGATCACCGGCCAGAGCATTGCGCGCATAGTCCGCCGCCGCATCAACTCCGGCGCACAGGCGTTCGATGTTCAGCTGTTCCATTAGCGCGACTTTCGAAGCATCCGGCACCCACTTTTCTCCATCCCATGCGTGCGCAACAGAAGGTTGTGGGGGACGAAGTCCGTCCTCGAATTGATGAAGCTCTTGAATAACGTTCATCGAATCAGCTCCCAGGAAAAACTGATATTGACAGCGGCACTGAAATTGACCGCGATACCCGAAACATAGTCAGTCACGGGATGGTTCTTGATGCCCATGCTGAACAACAGTTCATCGCTGACGGCACTGGTCGAACCCAATGTGTGTTCCGCCTGGTAGGACTGCCACAACGAGCGTAATTGCGAATGGTCAAAACTGGCGGTCAGGGTGGTAACCGTTACATCGTTGACAAAGTTATTGGTGAAAATCGTACACGGCAGCGGTGTTGTCCAACCGCCGTCATGGTTGGAGCTGGTCGTCAGCGCCGGTGAGAGAAAGCAGTAGTTGCCACCCACCCAACCCGACAGCGCAAAAGCTACACCGGAGATATCCGTCGACGAGGGCGTCGGGTTACCGACGATCAGGCGTGCCGAACGCGCATGGGGATCGAGAGGTAGATAAATGGCGCCTGTGCCATTTACGGTTTGTGTCCAAGTGAGTCGCGAACGGTTGTAAATAGGGAACACTGACGGCACCGATCCAGGTGTGCTGCTAATGATCCAGGCGAGACACATGTCCAGCGGAGTCGATTGAAAACCGCCTCCCCCCGCCCCATCTGGCGTGCCTTTCAAGGAAGCGGGGGCAAGGTCATACAGACTGCCGCGCTGGGTATAGAACTTGAGCACACCCCCCACCACCTGAGCCCTCAAGAAATACCAGGCATTCGGCAACATCTCCGCACTGCTCCAGGCCTGGGTGGTAAACGTGCGTAACCGTCCCAACTGCCCCGCCACCACTTCCTGGCCCAGGCTGACCAACACCCCGGCCGGAATTGACACTTTCCCGCCGCTGGTAGACACCGCCATCGGAGTCACCGACAGACGCCCGTCAGCTGTAGCCACAGTGGGTGTCGGCAGCGAGCCAATCGGCAACGCTGAATCGAGATTCCAGCCCTTGGCCGAAACGCTCTGAATGGCTTGCAGCAATTGGTCATACTTCGTCTCGTCCGGTGTCAAATCTCCGGCCTTAATCACGTTCACAATTTCCTGCGTCACCCCATTGCCCCAGCTTGCCGGAATCAGTGACCCCGGCGTCCCGGTCATCGGGTTCTCATCGATAAACTTGCCGTCCACCAACCCGGCGCTGGGCACTTTCGTTGGAAAATCCATCTCTCTACTTCCTAGTCATAATTGATGTGCACCTTGGTATGCGCCGGGGCACTGCGGTGGATCAGACATTCCAGGGCAGAGCCCGGGTTCATGCCGAAGCGTTCGCCCCAGTAACTGGCACCGAAACGTCGACCGAGCAACAAACGCCCGCCAGTGTTGAGCGTCCACATGAACTGCACCTGCCATGTGCCAAAATGCGCCGCACCGAATCGTGCGCGCCCCATCCGCGGGGCTTCGTGTTCGGTGATGGTCGCGTTCGGGTAGCCTTGAGTGCGGGCGATCTCGATGTAGTAGCTGACGGCCTGACTGCCGACCGCGAGCAGTCGGCGGCGCACGGCAAGTCGTCGGTCGTCGAACAGCGGCGTGGCGCCAAGACACGGGTCGGGCAGGTTCATCACTCGCTCCCAGTCCGGCACCAGTTCGCTGACGCCTGCCGGGTCCATCTCGTTGAGCAGGTCGGCGGCGCGAGCGTCGAGGCGAGCCAGTTCCTGAGACACGCCTTCGAGGACCTCCTCGAGTTCCGGCACTCGTTCGGGATCCCAGGCCGGGCCGCTGGGCAGCAAACTGCGCAGTTGCGCCTGGTACTGCGCGGCGGTTCTGATCACTGCCATACGCACCCCCCGAAGGTCAGCAACTGGTTGACGGCGGCTTGCACATTGGCTGACGGACTGGCCAGTACATGATCGCTTTCACCCGTGGCGCTGCTGATCGCTTCACGGATGTGGCTGATCAGCAAGGTGTCACCCAGGCCGGCTTCGCGGTTGTGCAGATCGCGCAGTTGCGCCTCGACAGCGGCGCGGACAGCGCTGGTATCGGGCGTCAGACTCAGTTGATAGGTGACTGGCTTTTGTACCGGTGGCAACACGTGCAACTCGGCGGTAACCGGGCGCAGCGGTTCGATGTAGGCCTGGACTTCAGCCAGTTGCACGGGGTTGGGCAACGGTTGTGGATCGTCATCGCGCATGATGAACAAGCCAACGGTGCCTGGGCCCAGGTAACTGCCGCGGCACCAGGCACGGGTGACCCCGGGAAATTCCAGCGCCCAGGTTTCGTAATCTTGCGCCGAACCACCATGGGGGATGATGCGATAGGAACTGATCACCCTGGACCGCAGGGACTCCAGACTTTCCTGCGCGACACCACCGATCAATCCCGGAGCCTCAACAGTGAAGCTGCTGCCGACAATGCCCAGAATCGGCTGCACCGGAATCAGCGTCAGGCCGGCGTCGGCATTGCCCAGGCTGCCAGCGTCGAGCGCTGCGATGGTCGTGCTGTTGAGGCCATTGCTGGTGGTGCGTGAAGCGGTGACTTTATACGTGCGACCGTCGCTCGATTGCAGCAACGTGTCGACGTCCAGCACAGCACCGGCGCTGGCGGTAAAACTGACACTGCCCGTCGCCGCTTGCGCCGCTTTACGTGGCTGGTTCAGGCGCAATGCGGCGATCCGTTCCAGCGTCGACTCATCGGCTTTGTCTGGCAGAATCTGCTCGGCAATCCAGTCAAGGTAGCCATACAGACCATAAGCCGCGCCGCCGAGGGTTCGGGCCAGCACTTGCGCATCGGACTGGCGCAGCGAATCGCTGGCCAGGTCGCTTTGGGCGCGTTTGATCAGCACCGGCAGCGAAGGAGTTTCAAACGGCATAAATCACCTGCCAACTGTTATCAGGATTGATGTCCAGGCGCTCGCCGTCGGCCAGGGTCAGGACCGTGCGCAGGTTAAGGCGCTGGGCGTCGAGGCGTTCGCTGATGATGTCGATGGCGCTGCAATGGCCGTCATCGAGCAGCCATTGCAAGGCTTCACGGGCATAGAACTCGGCGTCCATCTGGGTCTGGCGGGTCAACTTGACCCGGCGCAGCAGCCACAGCCGCGAGCCGATCCGGTCGTCCGCCACTGTGGGAAAGGTGTCGCCCCACCAGCCGAAACGTTCTTCGTCATCGAGGGCATCGTCATCGGCGGCGCGGCGCCAGGTGAACAGGCTGATCAGCACTGAACGGGTCAGCGCGGCGTGGAGGTTCTGACTGATGAACATCACTGCCCTCCTGCCGGTACACCGGTCTGGCCATTGCCCGCCTGCACGCCGACGTGCACGTGCTTGATCTGGCTGATGCCGCCGGCAATCTGATCGCCAGTGGAGACGACCTTGCCCGTCTGATTGATCACCGGCGTGTCGATGTTTACGGCGGTACTGGCGCGGATATTCAGGGTCGCGGTTTCGATGTCGATGACCCGCCCGCGCTTGAAGTGGATCTTGTCGCCCTCGTCGGTGTAGATCGCCACTTCGCCCTGGGCCAGGGCCTTGAGGCGATAGCGACGGTCGGCGACCACCAACACGATGGCGTGGGAACGGTCACCGCCCAGAAACGTGGCGATACCTTCGGCGCCGGCCAGCGGGTTGCTGGTGAAACCGTAGGGTTCAAAGTGCTCCATGTCGTCGTTCACTTCGCCGGCGGTGAGGCGCATTTGCAGCGATTGAAGCTTGGTGGCCGAGTTGGCGAGCACGACGGTGCCGCGCGCCAGGAGGCGTGTCAGTAGGCTCATTGGGTTTCCTTCGGATAATCGACCCGAACGCGATCATTCACAGAATGGGACGCACGGAAGATCCGGCGCCAAGTTCAGGCTTTCTTGGGCGGCGCGGGGTTGGCGTCGAACGTGTGAGGTGGCGCGACTTGCAGGGTTGTGATTGAGCCCTGCTGCGAAAGCGAGTAAGTGACCTTGGAAATCAGCATGTCGCCATCCACTTCCAGCACCGGATCCTTGACCCGCACCAGTGTGTTATGTCGCCACAAATCGCCGTTCGCTTGCCGCCAGCCTTGCACTTGATAGGTCGTGGTCAGGGCCTTGCCCATACGGGTGGCGCTTTCCCAGTTGGCCCTTTGCAGGGCCAGTTCTGGGGTGATCTGCATGCCTTCATTGATCACCGTGGTTCGCCGTCGCTTGAAGCCAAGGTCCGTGGAAACCGCCTCGACCTCGCTGACCGCCGCCCCGCTTTTCTTGTCGTCACCCTTCTGCTGGCCAATCACCCGGTATTCGGAAAACACCTGGCTGTAGTCCGTCGGCGCGTTGGCCGAGAGAATGTTCTTGCCCAACTCCAGCGCTTCACTGGCACGCCCACCGCTGCCCGGCCGTGCGAGCACGACCCGGCCTTGCGCATCATCGGTGGAAAACACTCGGAACAACGACAGCAATCGGTCGATGGACTGGAAAACCGTCTCGCCGGGCACAATGGTGTGACTGTCTCGCCGAGCCGTTTCCGGGATTTCACTGACGACATAACCGCCGTAGGTCGAGACCAGGTCTTGCACGATTCGCAGCAGCGATTGCTGGTGCCACTGGTTGGGTTTATTGGTCGCGGCACAATCCACCAGGTCCTGGGTCTTTGAGCTGCCTTCAATGCTCAGGCTGATGCGTTGCCCGTCATAGCTGATGGGGGCCTTGAACACATAACCAGTCAGCACCAGATCACTGCCGATGCGCACTTCGCAGGGTGCGCCGGGTTGAATCCGGCGCACCTCGGTCTGCCCCGGCCATTGCCAGGTGATGTCGAGTTTGAAGGTGCGGAACTGACGCTCCAGGTCCGCCGTGATTTCTACGCTTTTCCACCCGCCGTATTCAAGATTGTCGACGGTCAGCGTGACGCGGTTATCCTGCTCGTTCATGGCTACTCCCCGGAGATCTTGAGTTC
Organism: Pseudomonas sp. SJZ077; assembly: GCF_007993905.1. Taxonomy (NCBI): domain Bacteria; kingdom Pseudomonadati; phylum Pseudomonadota; class Gammaproteobacteria; order Pseudomonadales; family Pseudomonadaceae; genus Pseudomonas; species Pseudomonas sp. SJZ077. Next base: position 57,528 of record NZ_VIUJ01000005.1, on the reverse strand, counting down.
GCGCGGCGGGAGAAAGCCTGGGTGGACAATGCCGTTGCGCTGAGTCACTTCCAGGACCCGAGTGGCGTCAGCCACCTGTCTGTAGATCGCAACCAGCGCCGGCAGGCTGTCCTGAAAAGACTTGCTCACCAGCCTGATGCCAGACGATGCAACGGCCTTTAGGTGCGCTTTCAGCTTCTGGCGCAGATCAGCCGCGGCCTGATAGTGCGCAGGATTGGCCTTGTCCTCGACCAGTTTGATCGCCTCTTCAATTTCCTTGAGCGCCCTTTGCACATCATCAATCACCGGCACCTCCGGGCGGGTGACCGGCTGCTCTACCTGCAGATCCAGCGGTGACGGAGAAACCTTCACCGGCAACGTCGCAATCGGCAACAAGGCCACCCATTTGGCGGCCTGCACCACCAAGGCATCCTGCACCAGGTTGGTCAGTGCCTGAGCCGCGGCCATGGTGTCTTTGCCGGTAGTCAGCTTCGGTGCATCGGCCTTGCGGATCGCTTCGACCTGCTGGGAGACGTTGGCAATCACGCCACGATACCCCTCACGAGCGAAGTCCTTGAGCTCCTTGATGTCGCCGAGCAACGCCTTGAACTCCGCCGCTACTTCCTTGGGCAATTCCTTCACGGCTTTGACCAGGTCGCTGATCTGGCGGTATTGGTCGATCAACGGTTGCAGCTGTTGCTGGATCACCCCGTAGATGTCCTTGATGCTGTTGCGCAGGTCGGCAATGCCGATCCGCGCCGCCTGGATCAGGCTCATGGCATCTTCGAAGCGCGCCACCGCCGAGCCCAGGAAAGTGTCCGCGGACGCCAGCAACAGTTTCTGTGTACTGATCGCCGCGACCGGAAACGGCACCGGCACATCCGGGTAGAACTTCAGGGCAAACGTCACCAACCCGCCGTCCTGGCGGGTGTGGGTCATGTCGCATTCGCCGACCTTGACCTGTAGCCGTCCGAGCCACGGATGGACCAGCTCGCCACTGCCCTGCTCCAGCGCCTTGAGCAACTTGTCGCGCTGCTCCAGGCAATCGGGGCCGACGATGAACGCCGTCAGATCGTGAATCTTCGCCTGTTGGCCAAGGCCTTCGAAGTACGGCAGGTCTCGCTGCGGATACTCGTGCAACTGGCCTTTTTGGCCGACCGGGGATTTCGCCTGATCAACCCAGAATCCGACACCCCGAAAGGACGCCGGCATCAAACGATCACGCCAGCTCATTGGAACCTCCAAGTGAAAGTGAGCGGTAGCCGATGCGCGAAGTGAGCGCCAGCGCCGGTTGATTGGTTTGTGGTTGATCGGTGCGCATGCCCGCCGGAGCATTTTCGAAGCGCACGGTCAGGCCGCCTTCGAGTTGCGTGCGGTTGTTGGTAGCGGTTTGCTGGATCAGGGCGCTGGAGTGTTGGGGGAGATTGCCGGACGACACTGAAGTCGCTTGCGGGGCCGGCGTGTTCTTGCGGAAGAACGAAGGCGCCAGGCCATTTTCGCCGTCAGCACCTGGCTTGCCACTCTGCTCGGTGACACTGTCAACGTTGCCGGTGATTGTCGCGACAAAACCGGAAAGGTTGCCATCCAGCAGCGCTCTGATTGGCCCTATCACAGCCTGTAGTTTCGCCGACAAATCGCTGAACCAACCCAACAGGGGTTCCCAGTTTGCTGTGAACTGGTCCTTGGGCGACCAACCGAATAGCGACTGGAACAGGTCTTTTACTGTCTGTAGCGGGCCAGTCAAGGATTCCCACAAACCGGCAAAAAAACCTTCCACGCCTTCCCAGCAAACGCGGACCCGTTCCTGCGCCGACCAATCGAACAAACCTTTGAGACGGTCCGCCACCGACGCGCTCAGTGCCCAGATGACGTCCCATAGCGCAGTGAAAACACCCGCCACCGGTTGCCAGGTTTCTTCGATGAGCGCCTTGGGCGACCAGGTGAACACTGACTTGAGGGTTTCCAGCCCCGCAACGACACGAGCGGTAATGCCGTCAAAGACATCGGTATAGACGCCGACGACCGCGCTCATCGCCTTGTCGATTTGCCCTTTTGGCGACCAGTCGAAGTACGATTTGAGTGTGTCCAGCCATCCGGCAACAGTGTTGATCAAGTTGTTACCGACATCGTTGTAAATACGAACGACCGCCCCAATCGCCTTGTCGACCTGCTCTTTTGGCGACCAGTCAAAGTAGGGTTTGATTGTGCCCAGCCATCCGGCAACCGTGGTGGTGACGCTGATACCGGCTTCGAAGAAGGCAGACTTCACCTCATCCAGTGACTTGCGGGTGAAGGCGCCACCCCTGTCTATGGCGCCGGACATATAGTCGCCCGCTTCATTCCAATATTTCTTCACAACTTCACCCGGCTTCCAGTCGAACAGTGCCTTGACCCGGGTAATCGCAGCGTCGGACTCACTTGAAATGCCTTGCCAGAGCCCGGTGAAAAATCCTGAAATCGGCTGCCAGTTGTCCATTATCAATCGGGCGCCGATAACGAGGACCGCGACGACCGCCGCGACAGCAGCGGCAATCAAGCCAATCGGCGAGGTCAAAATGCCCATCACCGTGGCCAGGCCCATCGCTGCCACCGTGACAACGGTGAAAGCCACCGCGGCGGCGGCCAATCCTTCCACCAGATAAGGGTTGGCCGCCACAAACTGGCCGATAGAGGTCATTACCGGCGCGAGCGCAGTGACGATGCTGTTGAGGGCCGGGAGCAATGCCTGGCCGACTTTCAACGAAATGTCATCCAGCGCCTTGTTGAATTTGGCGAGGTTGGCGGACGTTTCCCCGAGGCCGACTTTGGGGACTTTGAGCCCTTTGAGACTGCTGGCCTTTTTCGCCAACTCATCCTGAAACGCGATCGCTTTTTTGATGCTGTCCTGAAACGGCTTCAGCAAACCGCCGCCGGAGATAAATCCAGAGAGATCCAGCGGCTTGAGACCGCTGTCCTCCATGCTCTTTTTAAACGATGCGACCTTGCCACGAATGCCCTTCAGCTCGGCGTCCAGTTTCTTGGCGCCCTGCATCACCACGATCATGTTCACCGTGGCCTGGATATTCGTCTGGCTCATGTTTATCTGTGTATTCGCCATCACTGCACCTGCTGCATCGCATTGATCCGTTGCGCGTGCTCCAGCGATTCGCGGAGCACATCCAGTGGCCTGGCCATCATCTGTTCGGGGTCAACCTTCCAGAACCAGGCCAGGTCATAGGCGACTGCGATCAGGTCGGTGATGGCGCCGACGCCGCACTCATGAAAAAACTGGCGACGGCCCAGCTCAGCGCATTGAGGTCAGCCAGGTCCAACTGGTTGACCGACGACGGCGGGATGCCGGCGCAGATCGCGATGTATTTGGCCGCGACGTCCATGTCCAAGCTCACTTCTTCGCTCTTGTCGATCTTGTACGGCAGCGCCTTTATCGCTCGAACTTCCTGCACCGTCGGACGGCGCAGGTTGAGTTCGGTCAAGGGCTCGCCGTGAGCTTCGATCGCAACTTGAAGCTTCACGGCGTCGCTCATTGCCAGGTCCCCTTGATGCCTTCGAATTTCAGTTCGATGGTGGCGTCATCGCCCTTGGAGGCCGGCTCTTCAACTAGATACGCACCGGCCAGCACGTAGACTTTGCCGTTGCTGAACTCGCAGGTGACGGTCATGTCGGAACCGGCTATCAGCTGTTTGAGCGGGAAGTCCGCGGTGTGCAGCGCTGTGACTTTAAACGACGGTGCGATATCGGTTTCCTTGTAGAAGCCGGGTACGACGGTTTCCCGTTTCACCGCCATCAAAGGCGCTTCGCAGCCGCCGTTGATGGTCAGTTGAGCGCCGTCCACTTTGACGTAGCAGGTGCCTGCAATCAGTTGACCCATGGTGTTTCTCCCTTCAAATAAAAAGCCCACGCGCGGTGGGCTGAAATCACACAGTCTTTACAGTCAGAGAACGGCAGCGATCACGCCGCGTCGTCGTACTGCAGACGGAATTGGTTGAGCAGCGCGAACACGCGCAAGCCGTTGATGTAGTCCGGCGGGAACAGCACATTGACCCGGCTCGGGTCCTGCACGTCGCGCTCGACGATCAGGTGCTGGGCGAACAGCTCGGCGTTTTCGACGTGGCCTTCCAGTTCGAGCTTGGCGTACTGGGCGATCAGCTCACCGCGAATAGTGCTCGGGGTCACAATCGGCTGGCCGGCGCCGAAACGGGTGCCGTCGGAAGCCAGTTTGTGGCGACCGTACTTGCTGGTAATCACGCTTTGCAGGCGCCGCACAATGAACGCCGACTGGTGCATGGTTTCGCTGTCCAGGTAGGAATTGTCGGCTTGGCCGTAGGCATTCTTCTGGTAGGTGGTGATCGAGCGCTGAATGCGCACGTAGCCGCCTTCGTAGTAGGCAGTGGCGATGCCGTAGTTCAGCAGCGACTGACGCTCAGTCAGGGTAAAACGTTCGCTCGCCGGAGCCGGATCGAGACCTGGCAGGCTACCGCTTTGAGTCGGACGACTGGCATCGGCGGAGATGAACACCGACGTGCGTGCAGCCAGTGCAGCGGCCTGAACCCAGAACGGTTGCGGTACGCCCGGTTCCAGCGCCTGAATGGTCATGTGCTGATCGTTACGCGCCTGACCAGCGGCAACCAGTGTTCCGATAGTGCCGCGCTTGGCGCTGTAGACGTGACCGAACAATTGCTTGGCCCAGGACCAACGACCGGTGCTGTCATCCATGACGGCTTGCCAGGTGTTGAGGGTCGACAGGTCCGACCACGGCATGCAGATGAACTCGAACGGCTCATCGCCCAGCGCTGCCACGGCTCCAACCTGATCCGGGACCCCGGCGCCGCCGGTCATGGCGGTGATTGCCGAGGTCAGGCCGGCCGGCGTTTCTTCGCCATTGCTCTTGCCCAGGCGATTGAATTGCAGGCTGATGTCGTTGCCGCTGTCGCCGGTCCACTTGGCACTCAGGGTCACGACACCTTCAGCCGCAGCGGCGGTGACCGGCAGATCGGCAGCTGCGTTGATTTTCAGCGCCAGCGTCGTTGCCGCTTGAGTCGCCGTCGCGCCGTTGACGATGGCCGCTTGAACGCGAACGCCACCCACATAGAGGTTGAGCACACCGCTTTGGGTGGCCGCGCCAGTCAGGGTCAGCACGCCTTTGGCAATGCTGCCTTCTGTGTTGTGCAGCGGCAGACACCAGATCTCGCCGACCGGATCGGTCTTGCGAAACGTCTCGTACATAGAGGCCAGCATCGAGCCTTGGCCACCGACGCTTTTGGCCAGCGCCACGCTGGACACCAGCACCAGCTTGCCGACGTCGGCCGGCGCAATGTTGTCGTTGACCTGGGCGACGATCAGACGGCGCATGGCCGAGGATGCGCTATTGGCCGTCGAGTTATCCATCTCGGCGTAGAACAGCGGAACACGAATGTCCGCGGGGATGTTGCTGAATCCGATCGCCATTATTGGGCTCCCTGTGGTTTTGCCGCTTTCACGGCTTTGGTAGTGATATCGCCATCAGCCAGACGTCGACGCCACCAGGCGTTGTCCGGCACTTCACGGCCCTCGAGGGGCAACAGATCGCCCGCTTCCGGGTCGGGCACGGCACGGCCTGGGGCCGGCAGCACGGTGATGCGTTTGCTCATGGGGTTACGTCTCCAGAGAAAGTCAGTTCCAGGCGCCCGTCGGGCCCCGGGCGTTTCAGATTGGGGTCCGCCGGATCGATCGCATCGACCCGCACCGTGACCCCGGTAAAGGACGACAAGCCGTCCAGTTCACGTTCGTGCCAGCTCTCCGCAGGCTGACCAGGCAGATTGCGGCCGAGCTGGAACTCGGTAAAAAAGCGCAGGCGATACAGCGCACGGCTGCTATTAATGGAAACCAGTTCGCCACCGTCATACGCGATGGCCTGGTAGTCGCTGCCGGGCTTGAAACCCACCAGCGCACGCCACAGCTCGGCCCGCAGGTCGTGCATCAGATCCAGCGCTTTTGTAGCGTCCGTGGTGTCGAGCACCAGGGTCACTTCAAAGTTGTCGCGGATCGGTTGCAGGTTCAGGTTCTGCGCCACGCTTTTGCTCGCCAGATCGGCGATCGGTACGACGTAGGCGCAAGGGGTTTGCAGTGGGTTGTCGGCTTGCAGTGTGGTGAGGTCGATGCCGGCGGCCACGCGATTGGCGAGGGTTGGGCAGTGATCACGCAGTTGCGAAATCAGTGGAGTGATTTTCATGGGTTTTCACCGGGCATTAAAAACCCGCTGAGGGCGGGTTTGATTCAAAGGTACTGGCCATGGGAAACCCGCGTCCTTGCGGGGCGGATGCCGGTCGGCACCGCTGCTCGCCAATCCATTGGTCTTGGGTTTCAGTGATCCTGGCGAGAATCGCGCGGCGGCACTTCGCAAACGCCAATCCGCTTGGCCGCCCAGCGCTCATAGAGACCAATGGCCACGTCCGCCCCGGCCATCGCCGTTAGGCAGCCAAATGCGCAAGCGGCCCAGATCGACACGCCGGCGGCATACAGCAGCATGATGGCCGAGACCCCGCAGATAACGCAGGCCCCGGAGCGCAAGGCCAGACGCCGCAGCAGTGACCAGCCGCGGGCGCCGTCCTTGTCGGCGCGCCACATTTCGCCGGACACCCCGCCCACCAGGGCGAGGACGATGACAAGCCAGATCGGCATGTCCAGCAACGCTTGTTGCTCGTTTGTCATGTCACGCCTCCCGGGGTGATTGATGAGTGATGTGTGGTTCTTTCAAACGGTGTCTCTTGGGGTGTTGAAGGTAGGCATTCCAAAAAGCCCGGAGCGTTCCGGGCTTTTCAGTAATGCGGTCCTGCTGACTTTTCGGCGCTACTGGCGCGGTACGAGTCCATTCAGATTGTTTTTCCGACCGCGGTCCCTGCCCGCCGGATAACTGCTTCTGGTGCTTTACGCTGCACACCCGGGTCAGTTGCCAACCCTCTGAACCGTTGAGGCCGGTTCATCGCTGCCTTTTGTGGTGGAACTAAAGAGCTTCGTTTCGAGCTGCTTTGTTGAGCGGCTTGAGACAAAGAATATGCATGGATGCATATACAGTCAATGCGCAAATGCATTTATTTATGCGCTATAAATGCACTGGCGCATGAAACCCCTGCAAACAAAGGCGCTGACGGTTTGTGGCAGGCGAAAAAAAACCCGCTCGGTGGCGGGTTTTATTGCAGGGCGGTGAGGTTAACGGGCGTACATGCCCCACCAGAAGACGTGACCGAGGATGACGATTTGCTCTTCCTGGACTTCCTGAAAAGTGTAGTCCTCGTCCGGGTGTTCATCCCGATTGAAGCTGCGCAGACGAATACCGGTCGGCAAGCGATAAAGCTGTTTCACCCGCAATTGGCCATTGTGATTGATGGCATACAAGTCGCCATCAATGATGTCGCCAATCCCGCACTTGCCCGCATTCACGCCAACGGTGGCGCCATCGCGCAGCACCGGCAGCATACTGTTGCCGCGCACCGTCACGCATTTGGCCTGATCGAATTGCACACCGTTATGGCGCAAGCTGCGCTTACCGAAGCGCAGGCTAGAGCGTTCGCTTTCTTCGATAACGAATCTTCCTGATCCAGCAGCCAATTCAACCTCGCGAAGAAAGGGGACCGACACCTCGTCATCATCGACGGGCGTGTCGTCGTCCCACAGACTTATGTCCTTGAGTTCGGAATGCAATTGATCGCGCCCGGTATTGGCGATGGCAGCGACATCCGCGCGCCCGCGCAACTGATCGGTGCTCACAGCGAAGTACTCGGCGATCTTCGAAATGTGTTTATCCGAAGGGTCGACGATCTTCCCGCTGAGGATTCGCGAGAGAGTGGATTGAGGCACGCCGGTGCGACGGTGAAGCTCCGTGGGGGAGATCCCGTGCTGATCGAGCAGCGCTCTTAAGACGGTAGAAACATTGCGTTTTTGCATAACGGGCATAGTGCTTGAACTTTTTTCGGAAGACAAATGCTGATTCGCATAAATCATGCATAAATATTGGAAATGTGCGGCAGGGCTTTCATGCCTGCGTCCGGCAGACCGCTCATGTTAACCTTGCGCCCATCGCGGAAAAGCCGGGCTGATGTCCCTCCTTTGCCCTACACCTTTCAACGAATTTGCCTGATATCCGATGAATAAAGCACTGTCCGATCTGTCCTCCCACACGCCAATGATGCAGCAATACTGGCGCCTGAAGAACCAGCACCCCGACCAGCTGATGTTCTACCGCATGGGCGACTTCTACGAGATCTTCTATGAAGACGCGAAGAAGGCCGCCAAGTTGCTGGACATCACCCTGACGGCCCGTGGGCAGTCGGCCGGTCAGGCGATTCCGATGTGTGGGATTCCTTACCACGCCGCCGAAGGCTACCTGGCGAAACTGGTGAAGCTCGGCGAGTCGGTGGTGATCTGTGAACAGGTCGGCGATCCGGCCACCAGCAAGGGGCCGGTGGATCGTCAGGTGGTGCGGATCATCACGCCGGGCACGGTCAGCGATGAAGCGCTGCTGGATGAGCGTCGGGACAACCTGATCGCGGCGGTGTTGGGTGACGAACGTCTGTTCGGTCTGGCGGTGCTGGACATCACCAGCGGCAACTTCACCGTGCTGGAAATAAAGGGCTGGGAAAACCTGCTGGCGGAGCTGGAGCGGGTCAATCCGGTGGAGCTGATGATTCCCGATGACTGGCCAAAGGACCTGCCGGCGGAAAAACGTCGCGGGGTTCGTCGCCGTGCGCCGTGGGATTTCGAACGCGACTCGGCACTGAAAAGCCTTTGCCAGCAATTCTCCACCCAAGACCTGAAAGGCTTCGGTTGCGAGAACCTGACCCTGGCCATTGGCGCCGCCGGTTGCCTGCTCAGCTACGCCAAGGAAACCCAGCGCACCGCCCTGCCCCATTTGCGCAGCCTGCGCCATGAACGCCTGGATGAGACCGTGGTGCTGGACGGCGCGAGCCGTCGCAACCTGGAACTGGACACCAACCTGGCCGGAGGCCGCGACAACACGTTGCAGTCGGTGGTAGACCGCTGCCAGACCGCCATGGGCAGCCGCCTGCTGACCCGCTGGCTGAACCGTCCGCTGCGGGATCTGACCGTATTGCTGGCGCGACAGACCTCGATCACCTGCCTGCTCGACGGTTACCGTTTCGAAAAACTGCAACCGCAGCTCAAGGAAATCGGTGACATCGAGCGGATTCTGGCGCGGATCGGCCTGCGCAATGCCCGTCCTCGCGACTTGGCTCGCCTGCGCGATGCGCTCGGTGCATTGCCAGAATTGCAAGTGGCGATGACTGAACTGGAAGCGCCGCACATCATTCAACTGGCGAAGACCACCAGCACCTACCCGGAACTTGCGGCGCTGCTGGAAAAAGCCATCATCGACAACCCGCCGGCGGTGATCCGTGACGGCGGCGTGTTGAAGACCGGTTACGACGCCGAGTTGGACGACTTGCAATCGCTCAGCGAAAACGCCGGGCAGTTCCTGATCGACCTGGAAGCACGGGAGAAGGCTCGCACCGGCCTGTCACACCTGAAGGTCGGCTACAACCGCATTCACGGTTACTTCATCGAGTTGCCGAGCAAGCAGGCTGAATCGGCACCGGCCGACTACATCCGCCGCCAGACGCTCAAAGGTGCCGAGCGATTCATCACGCCGGAACTGAAAGCGTTCGAGGACAAGGCGTTGTCAGCCAAGAGCCGCGCCCTGGCCCGCGAGAAGATGCTGTACGAAGCACTGCTCGAAGACCTGATCGCCCAATTGCCGCCGTTGCAAGACACCGCCGCGGCACTGGCCGAGCTGGACGTGCTGAGCAACCTTGCCGAGCGTGCGCTGAACCTCGACCTGAACTGCCCGAGCTTCGTTGACGAGCCGTGCATGCGCATCTCCCAGGGTCGCCACCCGGTGGTCGAGCAAGTGCTGACCACGCCGTTCGTGGCGAACGACCTGAGCCTCGACGACAACACGCGCATGCTGGTGATCACCGGTCCGAACATGGGCGGTAAATCCACCTACATGCGCCAGACCGCGTTGATCGTGCTGCTGGCGCACATTGGCAGTTTCGTGCCGGCAGCCAGTTGCGAATTGTCTCTGGTGGACCGGATCTTCACCCGGATCGGTTCCAGCGATGACCTGGCGGGCGGGCGATCGACTTTCATGGTCGAAATGAGCGAAACCGCGAACATTCTGCACAACGCCACCGAACGTAGCCTGGTACTGATGGACGAAGTCGGTCGCGGCACCAGCACCTTCGATGGCCTGTCCCTGGCCTGGGCTGCCGCCGAACGTCTGGCGCATCTGCGGGCTTACACGCTGTTTGCCACCCACTACTTTGAGCTGACGGTGTTACCGGAAGCCCAGCCGCTGGTGGCCAACGTTCACCTTAATGCCACCGAGCACAACGAGCGCATCGTGTTCCTGCACCACGTGCTGCCCGGGCCTGCCAGCCAGAGCTACGGCCTGGCGGTTGCGCAGTTGGCCGGTGTGCCGAGTGAAGTGATCGTGCGTGCTCGCGAGCACCTGGGCCGACTGGAAGCGACTGCCCTGCCCCATGAAGTTCCTAAACCAACCAGAGGCAAACCGGCCGCGCCGCAGCAGAGCGATATGTTCGCCAGCCTGCCGCATCCGGTGCTGGATGAACTGGCCAAACTGGATCTGGATGACATGACACCGCGTCGCGCGTTAGAAATGCTCTATACACTAAAGACACGGATCTAACGCACTTGCCTGCAAGCTGTTAGAATCTCGCGCGGTTTGGGATGCTGCAGGCTAATAGCCTGGCCTGCAGACTATCGCTCTCAAACCTGGCGACCCCAACAAGAAGGGGCTCCGCTGCCGCCGCCTGAGGAGAAAATTAGAAATGACCTTCGTCGTCACCGACAACTGCATCAAGTGCAAGTACACCGACTGCGTAGAAGTCTGTCCGGTGGACTGCTTTTACGAAGGCCCGAACTTCCTGGTGATTCACCCGGATGAGTGCATCGACTGCGCATTGTGCGAACCAGAATGCCCTGCCGTGGCCATCTTCTCTGAAGATGAAGTCCCGGAAGACATGCAGCAGTTCATTCAGCTGAACGTTGAGTTGGCCGAAATCTGGCCCAACATCACCGAGAAGAAAGAATCGCTGCCCGACGCTGAAGAGTGGGATGGCGTCAAAGGCAAGATCAAAGACCTCGAACGCTGATTTCCCCCGCGTTCTCGAAAAGGCCCCTAGCGGGCCTTTTTGCTTTTCTGCAGGAAAAAAAAAGGGGCGGTTTGACCCGCCCACATTTTTTCCCTATTCCCTGTGTTCCTTTTCATCGTCCTGATGAATCGCTTCCTGCGATGTCCATTCCCCTCATCCTTGAAGGGTGTGTCTGTCCGTTGACACAGTTCAGATACTAGAGAGTTCCCCACCAAGCGCAATCGCTCCCAATCCGCAAAACGCTCTGTCATATGCTTTTAATCTTTATTAATAACTATATAAATCAATTAGATAACTCGAGCAGACGTAACAGATGAGCGACTGCCACACTGTAAAAATAACGAACACTTACGAAAGAGTAAGCAAAGACTTACAGCGCGAAACTACAATCCTGAGGCGCTTGCCAGCCATCTCCCAGGCATTAAAAAACCCCGAACCAGTCGAGGTTTTTTAATGCTACTCAAGCGCGTTGCTTACTGAAACAGCGACTCGCTCGACAGGCCGTTCTTCTCGAGAATCTCCCGAAGACGTTTCAGGCCTTCCACCTGAATCTGTCTGACCCGTTCCCGGGTCAGGCCGATCTCCAGGCCCACATCTTCAAGTGTGCTGCTCTCGTGACCGCGCAGGCCGAAGCGGCGTACCACCACTTCGCGTTGCTTGTCGGTCAGTTCCGAAAGCCATTGATCGATGCTCTGGGACAGGTCGTCATCCTGCAACAGCTCACATGGATCGGTTGGTCGGTCATCTGTAAGGGTGTCCAGCAGGGTTTTATCCGAATCCGGACCCAGCGAGACGTCGACCGAAGAAACCCGCTCGTTCAAGCCAAGCATGCGCTTGACCTCTGCCACTGGTTTTTCCAGCAGGTTGGCGATTTCTTCGGGTGAGGGTTCGTGATCGAGTTTTTGGGTCAGCTCTCGTGCAGCCCGCAGGTACACGTTGAGCTCTTTGACCACATGGATCGGCAACCGGATGGTCCGGGTCTGATTCATGATTGCGCGCTCGATGGTCTGACGAATCCACCAGGTTGCGTAGGTTGAAAAGCGGAAGCCGCGCTCAGGATCGAATTTCTCCACTGCCCGGATCAGTCCGAGGTTGCCCTCTTCGATCAGGTCCAGCAGCGACAACCCACGATTGACGTAACGCCGGGCGATTTTCACCACCAGCCGCAGGTTGCTTTCAATCATGCGTTTGCGCCCGGCCGGATCACCACTTTGCGACAGACGCGCAAAATGAACTTCTTCTTCCGGGGAGAGCAGCGGGGAAAAGCCGATTTCGTTGAGGTACAGTTGCGTGGCATCAAGTGCCCGCGTGTAGTCGATGTACTTGTGTTGCTTTAGCGAAGCGGAGTGTTTGGATTTGGCACGAACGGAAGGTGGAGCAGCCCCTTCATCATTCGACATCGAATCCGTAGCGATGCCGGTCTCCATAAGGAGAACCTCATCGTCGATGTCAAACTCCGGCACTTCTTTACTGAGAGCCATTGTTATAGTCCTTTGGTGAGTTCGACCCCAAGCTCAAGCGGCGCCTTTATCCTTGGCAACGCTGGAGCCTGTCCCCTCTACGTGACGGAACAGGCTGGTAACAAATCAACGACGTGGCAGGAACTGCAGTGGATCTACAGGTTTACCTTGTCGGCGAATCTCAAAATGCAGTTTCACCCGGTCTGTACCCGTTGACCCCATTTCGGCAATTGTCTGTCCGACCTTGACCTGCTGCCCCTCCCGAACCAACAGCCTGCGGTTATGTCCGTAGGCACTGACGTAGGTGTCGCTGTGTTTGATGATGACTAATTCGCCGTAGCCCCTTAAGCCACTCCCGGCGTATACCACCGTCCCATCAGACGCAGCTAAAACAGGCTGTCCCAAATCCCCGGCGATATCAATTCCTTTATTCAAACTACCGTTTGAGGAGAACTTTCCAATCAGAATGCCATTAGATGGCCATCCCCAGCCGGTCGGGGCTGGGCCGGCAGGAGGCATCGGAGCGGGGGTCGGTTTGCTGGCGACGGACGGTGCAACCACCGCTGTGCTGGTGGTTGCGCCATTTGGCTGGCGTCGGATTACCGTGGTTTTCAGCGACGACGAAGGCGTTGAATCGGTAGCACTGGCTACCGCCGCCGACGTTGATCCGGTGCGACCGTCAAAGCGAATTGTCTGACCCGGATGGATCGTGTACGGCGTAGGAATATTGTTCCGTGCGGCGAGGGCTTTGTAGTCCCAGCCGTAGCGAAAAGCGATCGAGAACAACGTATCTTTTGGTCGAACGACGTATTGACCCGTGGTCACCGCCGGACGCTGGGCGACGGACTTGTTACGATCGACGACACGCACGTCACTCGTTTTGGAACTGGAGCAACCGACCAGCAAGGTGCTCAAGACGAGGCCAGTCACCAGGCGCTGAAAGCTCTTTGTACCCATACGCTGCGCAATGACTGTGAGACTCACCCGCCGCTCCCTTTTTGGTGGCTGAAATAGTGGATTGCCGTGTTTCGGCACGAAATGTCGCAAGTATAACGGGCCGAACAGGCTTTACCTTTAATGAAGCGAAATCGCTTCGCGCACACGTTTGCTGCCTGCCGATGAATCCTGTTTAACCCATCTATGCCGCTGTAAGACCCGGGCAATCGAAGAGAATTCAGCGTACTTGAACAAATGCTCAGGCCAGCGGCCCGTTGAGCAGTGGCACGAAGCGAACCGCCCCCAGAACACGACGTGAAAAGCCTTGTTCTTCGCGGATGATCAGCATCAGTTGCTGCACCTCACCGGAGCCGACAGGAATCACCAGTCGCCCGCCAGGCGCCAATTGATCCAGCAACGCCTGGGGTACATCGGTCGCCACTGCGGTCACGATAATGCCGTTGTATGGCGCCAGTGCCGGCCAGCCTTCCCAGCCATCGCCCCAGCGGAACACCACGTTGCGCAGGTTCAGCTCCACCAGGCGTTCTTTGGCCCGGTCCTGCAACACCTTGATGCGCTCCACGGAGAACACCCGTTCAACCAGCTGCGACAGCACCGCCGTCTGGTAACCCGAGCCGGTACCGATTTCCATCACCTTGTCCAAGGGACCGGCCTCCAGCAGCAGCTCGCTCATGCGCGCCACCATATAAGGCTGGGAGATGGTCTGGTTGTGTCCGATCGGCAGGGCCGTGTCTTCGTAGGCGCGATGAGCCAGCGCTTCGTCGACGAACAGGTGACGCGGTGTACGACGGATGACTTCCAGCACCTTGGCGTTGGAAACCCCTTCCTCATACAGACGCTGAATCAGGCGCTCGCGGGTTCGTTGCGAGGTCATCCCGATGCCGCGACGCAAAATATCGTCTTGTTCACGAGCCATTAGCGCAACCCCTCCAACCAGCCATCGAGACTTCTGAAGGCATCATTGAAGGTGCGATCCAGTTGCAGCGGAGTAATCGAGACAAAGCCCTGCATCACCGCATGAAAGTCGGTGCCCGGGCCACCATCCTCGGCGTCCCCGGCGGCGGCGATCCAGTAACCGGACTTGCCGCGCGGGTCGACCACTTTCATCGGTGCCGCAGCACGTGCGCGGTGCCCGAGGCGGGTCAGCTGAATACCGCGAATGTGGTCCAGCGGCAAATTGGGAATATTCACGCTCAGTACCGTACGCGGTGGCAAGTCGAGGTCAGCGTGGGCCTCGACCAGTTTGCGCGCAAAGTAAGCGGCCGTGGGAAGGTTCTCCACTTGCCGTGAGACCAACGAAAAGGCGAACGAAGGACGCTCAAGGAAACGCCCCTCGAGTGCCGCCGCAACGGTGCCGGAATACAGCACGTCGTCGCCCAGGTTGGCGCCCAGGTTGATGCCGGAAACCACCATGTCCGGTTCGCGCTCCAGCAAGCCGTTAAGGCCCAGGTGCACGCAATCGGTGGGTGTGCCGTTCAGGCTGATAAAGCCGTTGGCCAGGGTTTGCGGGTGCAACGGACGGTCGAGCGTCAGCGAACTGCTGGCGCCGCTTTTGTCCTGGTCCGGGGCGATAACCACGCACTCGGTGTAATCCGCCAGCGCAGCATAAAGCGCGGCGAGACCGGGTGCGGCTACCCCATCGTCGTTAGAAATCAGAATACGCATGGGCTGTCCGTCTGCCCCACCGGCACCAGATCAACAAGCTCGCGCACCAATACGGTGGCAAAGCATCCGGCCGGGAGGACGAATTCCAGTTGCAGAATGTCAGGCTCCGGATAATGCCACGTCAACCCACCAATGGGCAGCCGCAGGATGCGACGTTCGTGGTTCATTCCGGCGTTAATCAACCAATCGCGCAGATCCGCTTCGCGAGCGGCGATTGCCTGCTCCAGTACATGGACAGCGCCGGTCGCCGGCGAGTCACCTTCGCCCCACTGGGGACCGGTCGGGTGCAGGTCGAGAATTGCCAGGCGCGGGTCGCTGCACTCGGCTTCACCTGCCGGAAAAAAACTGCGGCTGTCGGTGAAGGCCAGCAGATCGCCAACCTGCGCTTGCTGCCAGGTGCCATCGGCCACACGCGCCGCCAATACCTGGTTGAACAGGAAGCTGCGGGCAGTGGAGAGCAGACGCGAACGGACATTGCGCTGCTCAGGCAACGCCTTGCGCGCGGCCCAGGCACGGGCATCGACCACATTACCGCCATCAAAGCCGAAACGCTGGGCACCGAAATAATTGGGAATACCTTGCTTGGCGATCAGCTGCAGCCGCTCTTCAATCGCGGCTTTGTCGCCAGCGAATTGCGTCAGGCGCAAGGTGAAGCCATTCGCCGAATGGGCACCGCGTTGCAGCTTGCGCTTGTGCCGACCGGTCTTGAGGATTTTCAGCGTGTCGTTTTCGGCCGCCGACAAATCAGGATCGGCCTTGCCCGGCAGCTGCACGCTGAACCACTGGCGAGTCAGCGCCTGACGATCCTTGAGGCCTGCATAGCTGACGGTGCGCAATGGCACACCCGCCGCCTTGGCAATGCGCCGTGCCGCTTCTTCGGTATTGAGGCCGCGCTTTTCCACCCAGATCCACAAGTGTTCGCCATCGCCACTGAGGGGGATATCGAGCACTTCATCGACCTGAAAATCTTCTGCGGTGGCTTTCAGAACCGCCGTACCGAGGGCGTCGCCATAGGCTCGCGGGCCGAGCAATTGCGCTTCGTTCATGCGCGCAGCAACAAGGCAACGGAATGCACGGCAATGCCTTCTTCGCGACCGACAAAGCCAAGCTTTTCGGTGGTGGTAGCTTTCACGTTCACTTGATCCAACTCAACTTGAAGATCCGCGGCAATCAGCGCGCGCATCGATTCGATATGCGGGGCCATTTTCGGCGCCTGGGCGACGATGGTGTTATCGACGTTGCCGACTTTCCAGCCTTTGGCGTGGATCAGTGCGACGACGTGACGCAACAGCACGCGGCTGTCGGCGCCCTTGAATGTCGGGTCGGTGTCCGGGAAGTGCTTGCCGATATCACCCAGCGCAGCGGCGCCGAGCAAGGCATCGCTCAAGGCGTGCAGCAGGACGTCACCGTCGGAGTGAGCGAGCAGCCCGAAGCCGTGTGCAATGCGCACACCGCCCAGAGTAATGAAATCGCCTTCAGCGAAACGGTGCACATCATAGCCGTGGCCAATACGCATAAAAAAACGCCCCGATTTTTGTCAGGGCGTGATTCTACCTGCATTAGGCGCCTAGAGCGCGTGCGTGATGCTGCAAGTGGTCGTCAATGAAGCTGGCGATGAAGAAATAGCTGTGGTCGTAGCCCGGTTGCAGGCGCAACGTCAGCGGATGACCGGCCAGTTTGGCCGCCTGTTGCA
Organism: Pseudomonas sp. SJZ077; assembly: GCF_007993905.1. Taxonomy (NCBI): domain Bacteria; kingdom Pseudomonadati; phylum Pseudomonadota; class Gammaproteobacteria; order Pseudomonadales; family Pseudomonadaceae; genus Pseudomonas; species Pseudomonas sp. SJZ077. The sequence continues at coordinate 40,609 of NZ_VIUJ01000005.1, read as the reverse complement.
AGGCTTCAGGCTTGAGTTGAGTCGCCAGGAAATCATCACGGTCACCTTGATCGACCAGCAACGGCAACTTTTCGTCGGCCTCGGCGATCAGTGCGCAGGCATCCCATTCGCGCCACTTCGAGCGGTCCTCCCCCAAGTAGCGGGAAAACGCTTTCTGACCCCACGGGCAATCCATCGGATTGTTGATCGGCGAGAACGCCGACACCGATTGGTAACGCCCCGGATTGCGCAAGGCGCAGACCAGTGCACCGTGGCCACCCATGGAGTGACCGCTGATGCCGCGCTTGTCCGACGCCGGGAAATGGGCTTCGACCAATGCCGGCAATTCCTGCACGACATAGTCATGCATCCGATAGTGCCGGGACCAGGGTTCCTGCGTGGCATTCAGATAAAACCCGGCACCGAGACCGAAGTCCCAGGCGCCGTCCGGATCACCTGGAACATCGGGTCCGCGAGGGCTGGTGTCCGGCGCAACGATGATCAACCCAAGCTCGGCGGCCATGCGCATCGCGCCGGCCTTGTGCATGAAGTTTTCGTCGGTACAGGTCAGGCCGGACAACCAATACAGCACCGGCAACTTGCCGCCCTGCTCCGCCTGCGGCGGCAGGTACACGGCGAACACCATGTCGCAGCCGAGGACATCGGAGCGGTGCTTGTAGCGTTTGTGCCAGCCACCGAAGCTTTTCTGGCAGGAGATATTTTCCAGGCTCATGACCGACCTCAGAAATGGATGACGCTACGGATGCTTTTGCCTTCGTGCATCAGGTCGAAAGCCTTGTTGATGTCTTCCAGGCCCATGGTGTGGGTGATAAACGTATCCAGCGGGATTTCGCCGGTTTCGGCCATCTCGACGTAGCTTGGCAATTCGGTACGACCGCGCACGCCGCCGAATGCCGAACCGCGCCAGACACGACCGGTCACCAGCTGGAATGGACGGGTTGAGATTTCCTGGCCGGCACCGGCCACACCGATAATCACCGACTCACCCCAACCCTTGTGGCAGCACTCAAGGGCCGCACGCATCAATTGCACATTGCCGATGCACTCGAAGGAAAAGTCGACGCCGCCGTCAGTCATGTCGACGATGACTTCCTGGATCGGACGGTCGAAATCTTTCGGGTTCACGCAGTCGGTTGCACCGAGCTGCTTGGCGATCTCGAACTTTGCCGGGTTGATGTCGATGGCGATGATGCGCGCAGCCTTGGCCTTGACCGCGCCGATCACGGCCGAGAGGCCGATGCCGCCGAGACCGAAAATGGCGACGGTATCACCTGGTTTTACCTTGGCGGTATTGAGGACTGCACCGATACCGGTGGTGACACCGCAGCCCAGCAGGCAGACTTTTTCCAGTGGTGCTTCTTTTGGAATTTTGGCGACGGAGATTTCCGGCAGCACGGTGTATTCGGAGAATGTCGAAGTCCCCATGTAGTGGAAAATTGGCTGACCCTTGTAGGAAAAGCGCGAAGTGCCATCCGGCATCAGGCCCTTGCCTTGAGTCGCGCGAATCGCCTGACACAGGTTGGTTTTGCCCGACAGACAGAATTTGCACTGACGGCATTCCGGGGTGTACAGCGGGATCACATGGTCGCCGACCGCGACGGAGGTCACGCCCTCACCGATCGCCTCAACCACCGCGCCACCTTCGTGACCGAGGATCGACGGGAAGATGCCTTCCGGGTCAGCGCCCGACAGGGTGTAGGCATCGGTATGGCAGACACCGGAGGCCACCACTCGCAACAGAACTTCACCGGCCTTGGGCATAGCGACATCGACTTCGACGATCTCGAGGGGTTTCTTGGCCTCGAAGGCAACGGCAGCGCGCGACTTGATCATGTGGATTCTCCAGTGAATAAAAACGAGACAGGGAGTGTAATACAGCGCGCTACGAGGAATAATCCGGGCAAAAGCAAAACATTATTGCCACACAGGGATAATCCTGGATGTCTGAAAACCGCTGGGAAGGAATCGACGAGTTCGTCGCCGTGGCCGAGTGCAGCCAATTCACGGCGGCGGCGGAACGCCTTGGGGTTTCTTCCTCTCACATCAGTCGACAAATCGCACGCCTCGAAGAGCGCCTTCAGACGCGACTGCTTTACCGCAGCACTCGCCGGGTGACGCTGACCGAAGCCGGGCAAACCTTTTTGCAACATTGCCAGCGCTTGCAGGACGGTCGCGAAGAAGCCTTGCGCGCGGTCGGCGACCTGACCAGCGAGCCTAAGGGCATGCTGCGCATGACCTGCGCCGTGGCGTATGGCGAACGCTTCATCGTGCCATTGGTGACCCGTTTCATGGGCCTTTATCCACAACTGCGCGTCGACATTGAATTGAGCAACCGTCCTCTCGACCTGGTGCACGAAGGGCTGGACCTGGCAATCCGCCTCGGGCGTCTCCAGGATTCGCGACTGGTCGCCACGCGCCTGGCACCACGGCGGATGTATTTGTGCGCGTCGCCGTCCTACGTGGAACGGTATGGTCGCCCACACAGTTTGTCGGAACTCAGCCGCCACAATTGCCTGATCGGCAGTTCGGACATGTGGCAACTGGAGCAGAACGGGCGGGAATTTTCGCAACGGGTGCAGGGAAACTGGCGCTGCAACAGTGGGCAAGCGGTTCTGGATGCGGCACTACAGGGTGTCGGGTTGTGTCAGCTGCCAGACTATTACGTGCTGGAGCACCTGAAAAACGGCGAATTGATTTCATTGCTGGAGGCGCACCAGCCACCGAACACGGCGGTTTGGGCGCTGTATCCACAGCAGCGGCATCTGTCGCCGAAGGTGCGCAAGTTGGTGGATTATTTGAAGCAAGGGTTGGCTGAGCGGCCGGAGTATCGAACTTAGCTCGGATTGCCGCTTTCAGTGACAGTTATGCTGACTGATAGAACGCCATCGCGAGCAGGCTCAGTGCTACAGGGAAATTCATTCCAATGAAGGAGTGAGCCTGCTCGCGATGGCGGTTGAACAGCCAATGAGCGACTCAGCGGCGAGTAGCCCAACGCTGGCGAAGCCATTCAAGATCTTCAGGGCGAGTAACCTTGAGATTATCGGACCGCCCTTCAATCAGACGCGGCGCCAACCCAGCCCACTCCATGGCCGACGCTTCATCAGTCACCAAGGCATCCGCCACCAGACTGTCCGCCAATGCTCGATGCAACGCGCCGAGGCGAAACATCTGCGGCGTGTACGCCTGCCAGATCACGCTACGATCCACGGTTTCAACCACACGACCGTGCTTGTCGACCCGTTTGAGCGTATCGCGGGCAGGAACTGCCAGCAGCCCGCCCACTGGATCGTCCGCCAACTCACCCAGCAACTTATCAAGATCATCACGCGAAAGATTCGGCCGTGCAGCATCGTGAACCAGCACCCAGTCTTCATCGTCAGCACCTTGAGCGTGCAGATGCAGCAAGGCATTGAGCACTGACCCGGAACGCTCGTCGCCGCCCTCGACCCGCTGAATACGCGGATCGGCAGCACACGCCAGGTTCGGCCAGTAGGGATCATCAACAGCAAGACTGACCACCAACCCCTTCAGGGCAGGATGATCAAGGAAACAGCCAAGGCTGTGTTCGAGAATAGTGCGCCCGCCCAATTGCAAGTATTGCTTGGGACGGTCTGCGGCCATACGGGCACCGACGCCCGCGGCAGGAATCACGGCCCAGAAGGCCGGTAAAGAGTTATTCATTGAGCCAACTGGTAAAGGGTTTCACCGTCCTTGACCATGCCCAACTCATGACGAGCCCGCTCTTCCACGGTCTCCATGCCTTTTTTCAACTCGCTGACTTCGGCGTCCATGACCCGATTGCGTTCCAGCAACCCTTCGTTCTCAGCGTGCTGATCTGCGATCTGCTGAGTCAGCTCGGCCACTTGCGCCAGACTGCCATTTCCCACCCACAGGCGGTATTGCAGGCCAGCCAGCAGCAAGAGCAAGACGAGGAACAACCAATTGGGACTGCGCATCGAATATCAGGTATCCAGTGAAAAAAGACAGCCATGCCAAAACTTTGAAGCTTCTGATAGCACGAAGCCTGGAAGACCCAGGCTTGTGCTTATAAGGCATCAGATTAGTGGCAAATCCATCGCTGTAGCGATTTTTCCGACACAATCCGGTGTCTTTTTACCAGTTAACGATTAACCGCGGAATTCGCTGCGACCGTTGTACTTGGCTTTGCCATTCAACTGCTCTTCGATACGCAGCAGTTGGTTGTACTTGGACACGCGGTCCGAACGGCACAGGGAACCGGTCTTGATCTGGCCAGCCGCAGTGCCCACCGCCAGGTCGGCAATGGTCGAATCTTCGGTTTCGCCGGAGCGGTGCGAGATCACGGCAGTGTAACCAGCGGCCTTGGCCATCTGGATGGCTTCCAGGGTTTCGGTCAGGGTGCCGATCTGGTTGAACTTGATCAGGATCGAGTTGGCGATCTTTTTATCGATGCCTTCTTTCAGGATCTTGGTGTTGGTCACGAACAGGTCGTCGCCCACCAGCTGGGTCTTCTCGCCGATCTTGTCGGTGAGGATTTTCCAGCCAGCCCAGTCGGACTCGTCCAGGCCGTCTTCGATCGAGATGATCGGATAACGCTCGGTCAGGCCTTTGAGGTAGTCAGCGAAACCTTCGGCGGTGAACACCTGGCCTTCGCCGGACAGGTTGTATTTACCGTCTTCGTAGAATTCGCTGGCCGCGCAGTCCAGTGCCAGGGTCACGTCGGTGCCCAGCTTGTAACCGGCGTTGGCCACGGCCTCGGAGATCACTTTCAACGCGTCTTCGTTGGAAGCCAGGTTCGGTGCGAAACCACCTTCGTCACCCACTGCGGTGCTCAGGCCACGGGCCTTCAGAACAGCTTTGAGGTGATGGAAAATCTCGGTGCCCATGCGCAGGCCTTCCGAGAAAGACTTGGCGCCAACCGGCTGAACCATGAATTCCTGGATGTCGACATTGTTATCGGCGTGCTCGCCACCGTTGATGATGTTCATCATCGGAACCGGCATCGAGTAGACACCCGGGGTGCCGTTCAGGTTGGCGATGTGCGCGTACAGCGGCAGGTCCTGGTCCTGTGCGGCGGCCTTGGCGGCGGCCAGGGAAACGGCGAGGATCGCGTTGGCGCCCAGGGAGCCTTTGTTTTCGGTGCCATCAAGCTTGATCATCGCGTGATCCAGTGCTTTCTGGTCGCTTGGGTCTGTACCCAGCAACAGATCGCGGATCGGACCGTTGATGTTGGCAACGGCTTTGAGTACGCCTTTGCCCAGGTAACGGCTCTTGTCGCCATCACGCAGCTCGAGCGCTTCACGCGAGCCAGTGGAAGCACCGGACGGCGCGCACGCGCTACCGATGATGCCGTTATCGAGAAGCACGTCCGCTTCCACGGTGGGATTGCCACGGGAGTCGAGAACTTCACGACCTTTGATGTCGACGATTTTTGCCATTGTTGTAAACACTCCAAAGTTGACGAAAACGACGCAGCTAGAGGAAATCTTTTACCGTCGGCAAGTGGTGTGCAGCAGGCAGACTTGCGGACGATAAGGCTCAGGCCCGAGGGCCTGAGCAACAAATCGTGCGGTACTTTACCGGAGAAATGAGGTTTACGCGGTCTCTACCGTCGGAAAACTCTTCACCAGTTCGTCCAGGGCTTTGAGCTGGGCCAGGAATGGCTCCAGTTTGTCCAGGCGCAAGGCGCAAGGGCCGTCGCACTTGGCGTTGTCCGGGTCCGGGTGGGCTTCGAGGAACAGACCGGCCAGCGACTGGCTCATGCCTGCCTTGGCCAGGTCAGTGACCTGGGCGCGACGACCGCCGGCGGAATCGGAGCGACCACCGGGCATTTGCAGCGCGTGGGTCACGTCGAAGAACACCGGGTATTCGAACTGCTTCATGATGCCGAAGCCAAGCATGTCGACGACCAGGTTGTTGTAGCCAAAGCTCGAACCGCGTTCGCAGAGGATCAACTGATCGTTACCCGCTTCCACGCATTTGCTCAGGATGTGTTTCATCTCATGCGGGGCGAGGAACTGGGCTTTCTTGATGTTGATCACCGCGCCGGTCTTGGCCATTGCGACCACCAGGTCGGTCTGGCGCGACAGGAAGGCCGGCAGTTGGATGATGTCGCAGACTTCAGCGACGACCGCGGCCTGGTCAGGTTCGTGGACGTCGGTGATGATCGGCACGCCGAAGGCTTGCTTGATGTCCTGGAAAATCCGCATGCCCTCTTCCAGGCCGGGGCCACGGTAAGAGGCCACGGAGGAACGGTTGGCCTTGTCGAAGCTGGCCTTGAACACGTAAGGGATACCGAGTTTCTCGGTGACCTTTACGTATTCTTCGCAGACCTGCATCGCCATGTCGCGGCTTTCCAGCACGTTCATGCCACCGAAAAGCACCATTGGCTTGTCGTTGGCAATCTCGATATCGCCTACACGGATGATCTTCTGCGCCATCGGATTTACGCCTTCTTCTGGTGTTGAACCAAAGCTGCTTTAACGAAACCGCTGAACAACGGGTGACCGTCGCGTGGTGTCGAGGTGAACTCAGGGTGGAACTGGCAAGCGACGAACCATGGATGATCCGGGGCTTCAACCACTTCGACCAGCGCGCCATCACCGGAACGACCGGAGATTTTCAGGCCGGCTTCCATGATTTGCGGCAGCAAGTTGTTGTTCACTTCGTAGCGATGACGGTGACGCTCGACGATCACGTCCTTGGCGTAGCAATCGTGCACCAGGGAACCCGGTTCCAGCAGGCAATCCTGAGCGCCGAGGCGCATGGTGCCGCCCAGGTCGGACGATTCGGTACGGGTTTCGACGGCGCCGGTGGCATCTTCCCACTCGGTGATCAGACCCACGACCGGATGACCGCTGGCGCGATCGAACTCGGTGGAGTTGGCGTCTTTCCAGCCCAGCACGTTACGAGCGAACTCGATCACGGCCACTTGCATGCCCAGGCAGATGCCGAGGTACGGAACCTTGTTTTCGCGAGCGTATTGAACGGCGGTGATCTTGCCTTCCACGCCACGCAGACCGAAGCCGCCCGGTACGAGGATCGCGTCGACACCTTCCAGCAGCGCGGTGCCCTGGTTTTCGATGTCTTCGGAATCGATGTAGCGCAGGTTGACCTTGGTGCGGTTGCTGATGCCGGCGTGACTCATCGCTTCGATCAGCGACTTGTAGGCGTCCAGCAGTTCCATGTACTTGCCGACCATCGCGATGGTGACTTCGTGTTCCGGGTTCAGCTTGGCGTCAACCACGGCTTCCCACTCGGACAGGTCCGCGCTGCCGCATTGCAGGCCGAAACGCTCGACGACGAAATCGTCCAGGCCCTGGGAGTGCAGGATGCCCGGGATCTTGTAGATGGTGTCGGCATCTTCCAGCGCGATCACCGCACGTTCTTCAACGTTGGTGAACTGCGCGATCTTGCGACGCGACGAGATGTCGATCGGGTGATCGGAACGGCACACCAGCACGTCTGGCTGCAGGCCGATGGAACGCAGTTCCTTGACCGAGTGCTGGGTTGGTTTGGTTTTGGTTTCGCCGGCAGTGGCGATGTACGGCACCAGCGTCAGGTGCATCAGCATCGCGCGCTTGGCGCCGACTTCGAAACGCAATTGACGGATCGCTTCGAGGAACGGTTGCGACTCGATGTCACCCACGGTGCCACCGATCTCGACCATCGCCACGTCAGCATCGCCGGCACCCTTGATGATGCGGCGCTTGATTTCGTCGGTGATGTGCGGGATCACCTGGATGGTTGCACCCAGGTAATCACCACGGCGCTCTTTGCGCAGGACGTGTTCGTAGACACGGCCGGTGGTGAAGTTGTTGTTCTGGGTCATGGTCGTGCGGATGAACCGCTCGTAGTGGCCCAGGTCCAGGTCGGTCTCGGCGCCGTCGTGGGTGACGAACACTTCACCGTGCTGGAACGGGCTCATGGTGCCCGGGTCAACGTTGATGTACGGGTCCAGCTTCAGCATGGTGACCTTAAGTCCCCGCGCCTCCAGGATGGCCGCCAATGAAGCCGAGGCAATGCCTTTCCCCAATGAAGAAACAACACCGCCCGTGACGAATATGTAGCGCGTCATGAAAAACCCTAGAAGTCTGCGTTAAAGCGGTCCGAGCCGCCGGGGAAAGCGAAGGAAGGCCGAAGCCCCCGATCACCTGCATTAATCACAGTGCACCTTTCAAAAAAAACCGCCGCGTTGGGACAGACCGGCAGATGAAACACCGGTACGTTGCTCGCTACACATTTTTTGGAATCGCCCAGCAAAGACTGCTTGGTAATCGGCAACTTCTGTAATTCAGGCGAATCCACAGAAGTTGTATCAAGAAGGGAGCGTAGTCTACCGGAAAGCCCCTTTCAGCTCAAACCTTGATCTTCGCTCAGTGGGTCCCACTGCAAATGCCAGCCCTCCTGCTCGTTGCCATCGAGGCCCCGCAGGTTGGCCACCGCCAGCAATTGCGCGTCCCGGTAAAGCAGCGGCAATCTGCCACGGACGAAGCCCGGAACCCCGCGTTCGTTGAGCAAACGCTTGAGATCCCGGTGGCCGCGCTCAGGCAGATTCATGACCTCGCCTCCTTCACGATAGCGGATTTGCAGCGGGCCGGCGGGGATTTGGCCGGTGATCGTAAGCTCGCCGTTTTCCGGTAAAACCAGCGTTGTCGAAGGATCAGTCCAAAGGCCAACTGGGGGGGGAACGCGCAGCCAACGACCCGACAGCCACCAGATACGCCCGCCCGCCCGATGCAATTCGCCCTCCGCCAATCGCCAGACCGGACGGGCATCACCCGTGGCATCGCGCAAATCATTCCAACCCGACCAATGGTCGCTATCCGGCAGCCGCGTCAATGCTGCAAGCCAGTGACTCAATGCGTTGCGCTGGCGCGCGGCAGAAAGCCTGACCAGCGGCGCCAACTCCAGGGATGGCAGACCCAGCCAATCGAATTCATTGGCGGTATTGGCGCTGGCCAGATCGATGTGGGCCAGCTCATCGAGCAACCCCTGCGCTTCGCTCAGATGCGCGGCAGTGCGAGCCATGGTTGCCGTCGCTTGCGGCCAGCGCTCGGTCAATACCGGGAACACTTGATGCCGTAGGTAGTTGCGTGAGAACTGACGGTCCTGGTTCGAAGGGTCCTCGATCCAGCTCAACCGATGCTCGGCCGCATAAGCCTCAAGCTCGGCGCGTGTGACATCGAGCAACGGACGCAAAAGATGCCCGCGACCCAGGACGCGCTCGCGCGGCATGCCCGACAAGCCCCTCACCCCTGCCCCGCGCAACAGCCGAAACAACAGGGTTTCCGCTTGGTCGTCCCGGTGCTGCGCGGTGAGTAGCAGCTCATTGGCTTGAGTGGCTTCAACGAAGGCGCCATAGCGCGCATCCCGGGCGGCACGCTCAAGGCTGGCGCCGGGCCGAACCTGAACGTGAACCACCTGCAGCGGCACACCCAGCGCGTCACAGACCGACTGACAATGTTGCGGCCACGCATCAGCCGCAGCCTGAAGGCCGTGGTGAACATAAATGGCGCTGAGCACCGGCAGGGATTGGTTTTTTGCGAGGTGGGCAAGGAGGTGCAGCAGGACGGTGGAGTCGAGTCCGCCGGAGAACGCGACGCGCCAGGTTGTGGCGTTGCGCCACGGCGCGAGATTCAGCAGAAGCCTGGTGGAGAGATCACGGGTTGGCAGACTCATATCGATCACTTCGCACAAATCAAATGTGGGAGCGAGCCTGCTCGCGATGGCGGCTTAACATTCAACTTATCTGTTGGCTGTTATACCGCTTTCGCGAGCAGGCTCGCTCCCACATGGGTGAAGCGCGGTCAGATCAGAGACCGTAGCTCATCAGACGCTCGTAACGACGGGCCAGCAGCGCCTCGTTATCGAACTTCTTCAGCATCGCCAGTTGCGAGCTCAGCTCGGCACGGATCGAAGCCGCCGCCGCTGCCGGATCGCGGTGAGCGCCGCCCAATGGCTCGCCGATCACTTTGTCGACGATGCCCAGGCCTTTCAGGCGCTCGGCGGTGATGCCCATGGCTTCAGCCGCGTCCGGCGCTTTCTCGGCGGTTTTCCACAGAATCGAGGCGCAACCTTCCGGCGAGATCACCGCGTAGGTCGAGTACTGCAGCATGTTCAGCTGATCGCAGACGCCGATCGCCAGCGCGCCACCCGAACCACCTTCACCGATCACGGTGGCGATAATTGGGGTTTTCAGGCGGGCCATGACGCGCAGGTTCCAGGCAATCGCCTCGCTCTGGTTACGCTCCTCAGCATCGATGCCAGGGTAAGCGCCCGGCGTGTCAATGAAGGTCAGGATCGGCATTTTGAAACGTTCGGCCATTTCCATCAGGCGGCACGCCTTGCGGTAGCCTTCAGGACGCGGCATACCGAAGTTGCGGCGGACTTTCTCGCGCACTTCACGGCCTTTCTGGTGGCCGATGATCATCACTGGCTGATCGTCCAGACGGGCAATGCCGCCCACGATCGCAGCGTCGTCGGAGAAGTGACGGTCGCCGTGCAGTTCGTCGAACTCGGTGAAGATGTGTTCGATGTAGTCCAGGGTATACGGACGTTTCGGGTGACGCGCGAGACGTGCGATCTGCCAGCTGGTCAGCTTGCCGAAGATGTCTTCGGTCAGCGTGCTGCTTTTGTCCTGCAGGCGGGAGATCTCATCGCCGATATTCAGCGAATTGTCGTTACCGACCAAGCGCAACTCTTCGATCTTGGCTTGCAGGTCGGCGATCGGCTGTTCGAAATCTAGAAAATTCGGGTTCATAGGCGTCCGTCTTGGGTCGACGTCCAAGAGAGCTTGGGCCGGCCGGTTGTCTATTCGCGCCCTACCTTAAGGGACAGGCGCGTTCAGGTCGAGATTAAAAATTCTGGTCGAGATCGGAGCCTACAGACAGCCCCGACCGTCAACGGTATTGGAGGAAGACGTTGTCTCGCCCGAACTGGTCACGCAGGGCTTGAATCAACGCATCCGCCGGATCGATCCGCCAGGTCTCGCCAAACTGCAGCAAGGCCTTCGCATCGGGGCTCGTGTACTCCATGGTGATCGGGCACGCGCCGCGATGACGCTTGAACAACTCACCCAGCCAGCGTAGCTGATCGCCCTTCAAATCCTTGGTCTGCAGCTTCAGGCGCAGGCTTTCGGCGAGGTTGGTGCGCGCATCTTCCATGCTCATCACCCGCTTGACCCGCAGCCGCAGGCCACCGGAGAAGTCGTCGTTGCTGACTTCGCCTTCGACCACCACCATCGCATCGGTCTGCAACAGCGATTGCGCTGAATGGAACGCTTCGGCAAACAGCGAAGCCTCGATCCGCCCGGAGCGATCGTCGAGGGTGATGAACCCCATCTTGTCGCCCTTTTTGTTCTTCATCACCCGCAAGGCGATGATCATGCCGGCGACGGTTTGCGTATCACGAGCCGGCTTCAGGTCGATGATGCGCTGACGGGCAAAACGGCGGATCTCGCCTTCGTACTCGTCAATCGGGTGACCGGTCAGGTACAGGCCGAGGGTGTCTTTCTCCCCTTTCAGGCGCTCCTTGAGGGTCAACTCCTTGGCTTTGCGATGATTGGCGTAGACGTCGGCGTCTTCTTCAACGAACAGACCACCAAACAGGTCGACATGACCGCTGTCATGAGTACGCGCGGTTTGTTCAGCCGCCTTGATCGCCCCTTCCATGGCGTTCAGCAAGACCGCCCGGTTACGGTCGATATTGGCCTGATAGGCTTTCTGCTCGTCATGGAAATAAGGCCCCAGACGATCCAGTGCACCGCTACGGATCAAACCGTCCAGGGTGCGCTTGTTGATTCGCTTGAGGTCGACACGGGCACAGAAATCGAACAGGTCCTTGAACGGACCGTCCTGACGCGCCTCGGTAATCGCCTCGACCGGGCCTTCGCCCACCCCCTTGATCGCACCGAGGCCGTAAATAATCCGGCCTTCGTCATTCACCGTGAACTTGAACTCGGAAGTATTCACATCCGGCGCGTCGAGACGCAGCTTCATGGTGCGAATTTCTTCGATCAAGGTCACGACCTTGTCGGTGTTGTGCATATCCGCCGACAGTACCGCGGCCATGAACGGCGCCGGGTAGTGCGTCTTCAGCCAAGCGGTCTGGTATGAAACCAGGCCATAAGCGGCGGAGTGGGATTTGTTGAAGCCGTAACCGGCGAATTTTTCTACCAGGTCGAAAATGTTACCGGCCAGGTCGGCGTCGATATTGTTGGTCTTGCAACCGTCAATGAAACCGCCGCGCTGCTTGGCCATTTCTTCCGGCTTTTTCTTACCCATGGCCCGTCGCAGCATGTCCGCGCCGCCAAGGGTGTAACCGGCCATGACCTGGGCAATCTGCATCACCTGTTCCTGATACAGGATGATGCCGTAAGTCGGTGCCAATACGGGCTTGAGGCCTTCGTACTGGTAATCCGAGTGCGGGTACGCGAGTTCGGCGCGACCGTGCTTACGGTTGATAAAGTCGTCCACCATGCCCGACTGCAAAGGGCCCGGACGGAACAGGGCCACCAGTGCGATCAAGTCTTCCAGGCAGTCGGGCTTGAGCTTTTTGATCAGCTCTTTCATGCCGCGCGACTCGAGCTGGAACACCGCGGTGGTTTCAGCTTTTTGCAGCAGCTGGTAGGTCGGTTTGTCATCCAGCGGGATGAACGCGATATCCAGCGGCGGCTGATCGACCTTGGCGCGGTCGCGGTTGATGGTTTTCAGCGCCCAGTCGATGACCGTCAGGGTCCGCAGGCCCAGGAAGTCGAACTTCACCAGGCCGGCGGCTTCAACGTCGTCCTTGTCGAACTGGGTCACCAGACCGTCGCCGGCCTCATCGCAATAGATTGGCGAGAAGTCAGTCAGCTTGGTCGGCGCGATCACCACACCACCGGCGTGCTTGCCGACGTTACGCACAACGCCTTCAAGCTTGCGCGCCATTTCCCAGATTTCCGCGGCTTCTTCATCGACCTTGATGAAGTCGCGCAGGATTTCTTCCTGCTCGTAGGCTTTTTCCAGGGTCATGCCGACTTCGAACGGAATCATCTTCGACAGACGATCCGCCAGACCGTAGGACTTGCCCTGCACCCGCGCCACGTCTCGGACCACCGCCTTGGCGGCCATGGAACCGAAGGTGATGATCTGGCTCACCGCATTACGGCCGTATTTCTCGGCCACGTAGTCGATCACACGGTCACGACCGTCCATGCAGAAGTCGACGTCGAAGTCGGGCATGGAAACCCGTTCCGGGTTAAGGAAACGTTCGAACAGCAGGTCATATTCCAGCGGGTCGAGGTCGGTGATCTTCTGCACATAGGCCACCAGCGACCCGGCACCCGACCCCCGGCCAGGCCCGACCGGCACGCCGTTGCTCTTGGCCCACTGGATGAAGTCCATCACGATCAGGAAGTAACCGGGGAAGCCCATCTGGATGATGATATCCAGTTCGAAATTCAACCGGTCGACGTAGACCTGACGCTTGGTTTCGTAGTCTTCGGTGGTGTCTCGGGGCAGCAGAACGCTGAGACGCTCTTCCAGGCCATCGAACGAGACTTTGCGGAAATACTCGTCGATGGTCATGCCATCAGGGATCGGGAAGTTGGGCAGGAAGTGAGTGCCCAGCTTCACTTCGATGTTGCAGCGCTTGGCGATCTCGACGGTGTTGGCCAGCGCTTCGGGAATGTCGCTGAACAGCTCGGCCATTTCCTCGGCGCTTTTGAGGTATTGCTGATCGCTGTAATTCTTCGAACGCCGCGGATCGTCGAGGGCGCGGCCCTCACCGATGCAGACGCGGGTTTCGTGAGCGGCAAAGTCTTCCTGCTTGATGAAACGCACGTCGTTGGTGGCGACCAGCGGCGCACCGATCTTCTCGGCCAGCGCCACGGCGCCGTGCAACTGCTCTTCGTCGTTGGGGCGGTTGGTGCGCTGGATCTCCAGATAGAAACGATCCGGGAACACGGCCATCCATTCGCGCGCGAGGTTTTCCGCTTCTGCCGGATTGCCGCTGAGCATGGCCAGGCCGATCTCGCCCTCTTTGGCCGCCGACAGCATGATCAAGCCTTCGCTGGCTTCGGCCACCCACTCGCGCTCGATGATGACCGAGCCATTGCGCTGGCCGTCGATGAAGCCGCGGGAAATCAGTTCGGTGAGGTTGCGATAGCCGACAGCGTTCATCACCAGCAGGCTGATCCGGCTCAGGGCGTTGTCCGGGTCCTTGTTCGACAACCACAGGTCGGCACCGCAGATCGGCTTGATGCCTGCGCCCATGGCGGCTTTATAGAATTTGACCAGGGAACACATGTTGTTCTGGTCGGTGACCGCGACGGCAGGCATGTTCATGCCGACCAGGGTCTTGACCAGCGGTTTGATCCGCACCAGACCGTCGACCAGGGAATACTCAGTGTGCAGGCGTAGATGAACGAATGAAGCCGGCATAGTGATCCTGTCTAGAAACGTGAAGACAACAAGGCCCGGATTGTACCGGGCCTTGAGTAAAACATCAGCCTCGCGACTAACTCTCGATCAGGTTTTCGCGAGCCTCGTAAGCCAGGCGCACCGGTGCGAAAGAACGACGGTGAATCGGCGTTGGTCCCAATCGGGCCAGAGCTTCCAGATGAACGGGGGTCGGGTAGCCTTTGTGGCCGCCGATCCCGTAACCTGGGTAAATCAATTCGAAAGCGGCCATTTCACGGTCACGGCTGACCTTGGCCAGAATCGACGCCGCAGCGATGGCCGGCACCTTGCCGTCGCCCTGCACCACCGCTTCGGCGCGCATGGACAGTTTCGGGCAGCGGTTGCCGTCGATCATCGCCAGTTTCGGTTGGATGTGCAGCCCTTCGATCGCGCGCTGCATGGCCAACATGGTGGCATGCAGAATATTCAGCTCATCGATTTCTTCAACTTCGGCCCGGGCGATGCACCAGCTCAGGGCTTTTTCGCAAATTTCGTCGTAGAGCTTTTCGCGGCGGGCTTCGGTGAGTTTCTTCGAGTCGTTCAGACCAAGAATCGGCCGATTCGGATCGAGAATTACCGCAGCCGTGACCACGGCGCCGCAGAGCGGGCCGCGACCGACTTCGTCGACACCGGCAACCAGATCTTCCACTTCAGCGACCAAGGTGAAATCCAGCCCCATTTGCATGCTTGTTTTACTCATTGTACTGGGCCAATCAATTTCAGCACGGCATCCGCCGCCTGGTTGGAGGCATCCAGACGCAAGGTCCGGTGGATTTCGTCGAAGCCACGGGTCTGTTCTTCGCCACCCTCGATCAACGGTGACAAGGTCTGGGCCAGGGCTTCGACCGTTGCGTCGTCTTGCAGCAACTCGGGCACCAAAAGGCGTTGGGCCAGCAAGTTCGGCAACGAGATGTAGGGGCTTTTCACCATGCGCTTGAGAATCCAGAACGTCAGCGGCGCCAGGCGATAAGCGACCACCATCGGCCGCTTGTACAACAGCGCTTCAAGGGTCGCCGTGCCGGAGGCAATCAACACGGCGTCGCAGGCGGCAAGAGCCAGATGGGATTTGCCATCGAGCAGGGTCAGCGGCAGATCGCGACCGGCCAGCAACTCTTCAAGCTGCGCGCGGCGTTCCGGGCTGGCGCAAGGCATGACGAACCGAACGCCGGGGCGCAAGGCCCGCAGGCGTTGGGCGGTATCGAGGAACAACGCACCGAGACGACCGACTTCGCCGCCACGACTGCCCGGCATCAACGCAACCAGCGGTCCGTCCGGCAAGCCGAGTTCGGCCCGAGCGGCGGCGCGATCGGCTTCAAGCGGGATCGCATCAGCCAGGGAATGCCCGACAAACCGCACCGGCACGCCCTTTTCTTCGTAGAACTTCGCTTCGAATGGAAACAGCGTCAGCATCAGGTCGCAGCCTTCGCGAATCTTCAGCACCCGCTTCTGCCGCCACGCCCACACCGACGGGCTGACGTAATGCACGGTCTTGATCCCGGCCTGACGCAGCTTGAGTTCGATAGTTAGGTTGAAGTCCGGGGCATCGATGCCGATAAATGCGTCCGGCTTTTCGGCGATCAGGTGGGCGATCAGCTTTTTGCGACGCGCCATCAGTTCACGCAATCGACCCAGCACTTCCACCAGGCCCATGACCGAAAGACGTTCCATCGGGAAATACGAAGTCAGGCCTTCGGCCTGCATCAGCGGACCACCGACACCGATGAACTCCACTGCCGGATGCTGAGCCTTGAGTGCGCGCATGATGCCCGCGCCCAGAATGTCACCGGAAGCCTCACCCGCCACCAGCGCAATACGCAGATTAGCCATGATTAACGTGTGATGCCGCGGGTCGAAGACTGGATGGAATCACGGAACACCGCGACTTCCGGGAACTGGTCCGAAGGCTCGGCCAATTCGGTGAGTGCCTGCTCAACCGTCAGGCCTTGGCGGTAAACCACCTTATAGGCACGACGCAGGGCGTGGATCGCGTCTTCGCTGAAACCACGACGGCGCATGCCTTCGAAGTTCATGCTACGGGCTTCGGCCGGGTTGCCGAACACCGTGACGTAGGCTGGAACGTCCTTGCCAATGGCGGTACCCATGCCGGAAAAGCTGTGGGCGCCGATGTGGCAATACTGGTGAACCAGGGTAAAGCCGGACAGGATCGCCCAGTCTTCAACGTGCACATGGCCAGCCAACGCAGTGTTGTTGACGAGGATGCAGTGGTTACCGATGACACTGTCGTGGCCGATGTGGGCATAGGCCATGATCAGGTTGTGATCGCCCAGGGTCGTTTCCGAACGGTCCTGAACCGTGCCACGGTGAATCGTCACGCCTTCACGGATGATGTTGTGGTCACCGATGACCAGACGTGTTTCTTCGCCTTTGTATTTCAGATCGGGCGTGTCCTCACCTACCGAGGAAAACTGGTAGATACGGTTGTGCTTACCGATTCGGGTCGGGCCCTTGAGAATCACATGCGGCCCGATCACTGTCCCCTCGCCGATTTCCACACCTGCGCCGACGATCGACCATGGGCCGACCTCGACACCTTCAGCCAGAACGGCCGTCGGATCGATGATTGCGCGAGGGTCAATCAAACTCATAGTTTGCGTTCCGCGCAGATGATTTCAGCGGAGCAGACTGGCTTGCCATCGACCGAAGCCTGGCACTCGAACTTCCAGATCTGACGCTTGCAGCTGATGAAACGGGCTTCGAGGATCAATTGATCGCCTGGAGTGACGGGCTGGCGAAAACGCAGCTTGTCGGAGCCGACGAAGTAGTAGAGCGTGCCGTCGGCAGGCTTCACGTCGAGCATTTTGAAACCAAGGATACCGGCAGCCTGAGCCATCGCTTCGATGATCAGTACGCCCGGCATGATTGGATGCGCGGGGAAGTGACCATTGAAGAACGGTTCGTTGATGCTGACATTCTTGTAGGCGCGAATGCGCTTGCCTTCCACATCCAGATCCACGACCCGATCCACCAGCAGGAACGGGTAACGGTGAGGCAGGTATTCGCGAATCTCGTTGATGTCCATCATTTCGGGGGGAAGCCTATGTAAAGATTGGGAGCGCGCGACTGACGCGCACCCCTCTAGCAAATCAAGGAGGCAGTCTAGCGGCTGTGCACACTTGATATGGAAATGGTATCAGCCATCTGATGAAGCATTACCGTCAGGGGTCACGTCCCCTACACGCTTTTCCAGCTGTCGCAGACGTCGCGCGATGTCATCGAGCTGACGGATACGGGCCGCGCTTTTGCGCCATTCGGCGGCTGGTTGCATCGCCGTACCGGAAGAATAGGAACCCTTTTCGGTAATCGAATGGGTCACCATGGTCATCCCGGTGATAAAAACGTTGTCGCAAATTTCGATATGCCCCACCAGCCCAACGCCCCCGGCGAGCATGCAATGCTTGCCGATTTTGGTGCTGCCGGAGATCCCCACACACGCGGCCATGGCGGTGTGATCACCAACCTGTACGTTGTGGGCGATCTGAATCTGATTGTCGAGCTTCACACCGTTACCCAGTACGGTATCGGCCAGCGCACCGCGATCGATAGCGGTATTCACGCCAATCTCCACATCATCACCGACCAATACACCGCCGATCTGGGCGATTTTCTGCCAGACACCTTTCTCGTTGGCAAAGCCGAAGCCTTCGCCACCCAGCACGGCACCGGACTGAATCACTACCCGCTTGCCGATGCGCACGTCGTGGTACAGCGTGACCCGCGGGGCCAGCCAGCCGCCTTCGCCGATTTCGCTACGGGCACCGATGAAGCAATGCGCCCCCACGGTCACACCGGCAGCAATACGCGCGCCGCTTTCGATCACCGCAAAGGCACCGATGCTCGCAGCCGGATCAACCACTGCGTCCGCGGCCACTACCGCTGTCGGATGAATACCGGCCGGCGCCTTGGGCTTGGGATCGAACAGATGGGAAATACGCGCATAGGCCAGATACGGATCAGGCACCACCAGCGCATTACCGGCATAACCTTCAGCGTCAGCGGCCTTCAGCAACAGCGCTGCAGCCCGGCAGTCCGCCAGGTATTTTCGGTATTGGGGGTTTGCGAGAAAGCTCAACTGAGCTGGGCCAGCCTCTTGCAAAGTGGCTAGCCCAGTAATTTCTTTCTCCGGGTCGCCACGTAGCGTGGCGCCGAGGAACTCGGCCAACTGGCCGAGCTTTATAGTCGCTGTCATGGATTACTTCAGCTGATTCATGCGCTCGATAACCTGGCGAGTGATGTCGTACTGAGGTTTGACATCAATCACTGCGCCACGCTCGAAGACCAGGTCAAAAGCACCTTTCTTGATGACTTCTTCCACAGCGCTGTCCAGTTTCGGCTTGAGCTGCTTCAGCATTTCACGGTCGGCAACGGCTTTGGCTTCGTTCAGCTCCTTGGACTGGAACTGGAAGTCGCGGGCCTTTTGCTTGAACTCGAGCTCAAGGCGTTCACGCTCGCCTTGCTGCATCTTGTCGCCGCCAGCCATCAGACGGTCCTGGATGCCTTTGGCGCTGCTTTCCAGCGTCTTGAGCTTGGACAGTTGCGGACCAAACTTCTTCTCGGCGTCCACGGCGTATTTCTTGGCCGCGTCGGATTCCAGCAGGGCCATCTGATAGTTCAGAACGGCGATTTTCATGTCGGCAAAAGCCGGACCTGCTACCAGTACGGTCGCCAGGAGAACCAATTGAGTCAACTTACGCACGATGTACTCCTACAAAATCCATTGTCGTTATTTTGGGGCAGACGCTTAGAACGTCTGGCCGAGAGAGAATTGGAACACTTGAGTCTCAGCGTCATCCGGTTTCTTGATCGGCATGGCCAACGCGAAGCTCAGAGGACCCAGTGCGGTGACCCAGGTCACGCCGACACCGACAGAGCTCGCAACGTTGCTCAAGCTGATGTCGTTGCACTCTGTTTGAGAGGTCGAACCGACATTGGCGTTTGTCGTTTTGTCGCACTTGGAATCGAATACGTTACCCACGTCCCAGAATACCGAAGTACGCAGGGAACGCTGATCCTTGACGAATGGCAGCGGGAACAGCAACTCGACCCCACCCTGGATCAGAACGTTACCACCGAACGGCAGCGGATCCTGGTCCGGGTCGGCGAGTGTACCGGCGTTACCCGTTGCATCCTGACCACGGCTAGGTGTACTGCGCGGCCCCAGGGTACTGTCCTTAAAGCCACGAACCGAGTTGAAACCACCAGCATAGTAGTTTTCATAGAACGGCAAGCCATCGGTCGAACCGTAACCGTCGCCGTAGCCCAGTTCGGTGTGAAGACGAACGGTGTAGTTTTCGGTGATTGGCTGGAACAGCTGACCACGGTAATCCAGTTTAAAGAACGACAGGTCGCTACCCGGCGTAGTGGTTTCCAGAGTCAGACTCTGGGAATGGCCACGGGTCGCCAGCACACCTTTGTTCAAAGTCGACTCGGACCACCCGGCCGACGCTTTGAAGTTCAGGTAGTTGTCGCCTTCCTTGTTCACGAAGTCGAAAATCTCGTCAACGGTGTACTGACCGGTCTTGATCTTGTCCTGTTGCGCGCTCAGGCCAAAGGTCAGTCGCGACGTCTCGCTGATCGGGTAGCCGACGTTGACGCCAGCACCCAGGCTGTCTACGGCATAGCTGGCTACGTCGACATCAAGGTCTTTGTAGTCAGTGGTGCGATAGAAAGCGTTGTAGCCCAGGCTCACGCCATCAGCAGTCCAGTACGGGTCGACATAACCGAAGTTATAACGGCTCTGGTATTCACTGCGGGTCAAACCGATGCTGACCTTGTTACCGGTCCCCAGGAAGTTGTTCTGGGTGATCGAACCACCGAGGATCAGACCGGCGCTCTGAGCGAAACCGACGCTGGCGGTGATCGAACCGGAAGCCTGTTCTTCAACGCTGTAGTTCACGTCAACCTGGTCGTCGACACCCGGTACAGCCGGGGTTTCGACGTTGACTTCTTTAAAGAAGCCCAGACGCTCAAGACGGGTCTTGGATTGGTCGATCAGGTAGGTCGAAGCCCAGCCGCCCTCCATCTGACGCATTTCACGGCGCAACACTTCGTCTTCGGACTTGGTGTTGCCACGGAAGTTGATGCGGTTGACGTAAGCACGCTTGCCCGGATCGACAGCAAAAGTGATGTCGACCGTGTGGTCTTCATCGTTCGGCTGAGGCACGCCGCTGACGTTGGCGAAGGTGTAACCCTCGTTACCCAGGCGACGGGTGATCAGCTCGGACGTGGTGGTCATCAGCTTGCGCGAGAACACCTGGCCTTTCTGAACCAGCAGCAGGGACTTGACCTGGTCCTCAGGGACTTTCAGGTCGCCGCTCAGCTTGACGTCACGAACGGTGTACTTCTCGCCTTCGTTGACGTTGACGGTGATGTAGACGTGTTTCTTGTCTGGAGTAATGGACACCTGGGTCGAAGCGATATCCATGTTGATATAGCCACGGTCCAGGTAGTAGGAGCGCAGACGCTCCAGGTCACCGGACAGTTTTTCACGGGCGTACTTGTCATCGTTCTTGAAGAACGACAGCCAGTTGGTAGTCTTCAATTCAAACAGGTCGATCAGGTCTTCGTCAGGGAAGACCGTGTTACCCACCACGTTGATGTGCTGGATAGCCGCAACGGTGCCTTCGTTGATGTTGACCTTCAGGCCGACGCGGTTACGCGGCTGCGGCACCACTTCGGTGTCGACGGTGGCGGAGTAGCGACCCTGGGCGACATATTGGCGCTGCAGTTCGTTACGCACACCTTCGAGGGTGGCACGCTGGAAGATCTCGCCTTCGGCCAGACCGGATTGTTTGAGTCCCTTCATCAGGTCTTCAGTAGAGATCGCCTTGTTACCTTCGATCTCGATACTGGCGACTGACGGGCGCTCGACTACCGTGATGACAAGGACGTTGCCATCGCGGCCCAGCTGGATATCTTGAAAGAACCCGGTTTTGAACAGCGCACGAGTGGATTCCACCAGGCGACGATCATCCGCCTGTTCACCGACGTTTAACGGCAAAGCACCAAAGACGCTACCCGCGGAGACCCGCTGGAGGCCATTGACGCGAATATCAGAGATAGTGAAGGACTCGGCGTGAACTTCGGCGATCATCAATACGGTGAGAACCGCAGTTAGCAGCAGACGTTTCATGAAGTCCTTTCTTATTCCAACTGGCAATAAACAAACTGCCGCAAAATGCGGCAGATTCGCAATTCAGCGAAGTGTTACAGACGGCCCAAATCATTGACCAGAGCAAGCAACATCACCCCGACCACCAAACTGATACCGATCTGTATCCCCCAACCCTGCACCCGATCCGACAAGGGACGACCACGCGCCCACTCGATCAGATAAAACAACAAATGTCCCCCATCCAGTACAGGAATGGGCAACAAATTCAGAACCCCCAGGCTAATACTCAGATAAGCAAGGAAATTCAGGAAATCAGCGACACCCGACTGGGCAGAAGCGCCCGCCACTTTAGCAATGGTTATCGGTCCACTCAAGTTTTTTACCGAGAGCTCGCCGAACAACATTTTCTTGAGCGAATCGAGGGTCAGCACGCTCATGGTCCAGGTGCGTCGTGCACCCTCGCCAATTGCGGCCACGGGGCCATAACTGACCTCGCGAATCATCTCTGGTGGCCAATCGACCGCTTTCACCCCCGCGCCCAGATAACCGGTGGGCGCTTTGCTTTCGCCGCGAGCGGCCAAGGTCACAGGGACGTCGATTTGAGCACCATCACGCTCAACGCGCAGCATGATTTTGGTATCCGGATGCATACGGACCGTGTCGACCACCTGCTGCCAGTCATCAAGTGACTTGCCATCAAGTGCCAACAACCGATCACCGGTCTTCAGGCCCGCTGCCTGTGCCGGCCCTTTCGAATCAAGTTCAGCCAGCACGGGCGGCAACGCCGGACGCCAAGGGCGAATACCCAGCGAACGAATCGGATCCGGTTCGTCAGCACCCTTGAGCCATTTATCCAGCATCAGCTCACGGGGTGAATCCGCCGTGGAGCCCTGCTCACGCACCAGCAATTGAATAGAACCGCTCTCGCCAAGACGACGGATCAGCTGCAGATTCACTGCGGCCCAGCCAGAAGTTGGCTCGCCATCGATGGCAATAATTTCCTGACCAGCACCCAGACCGGCCTTGGCGGCGATACTGCCGGACTCGACCGCACCGATGACCGGCCGCACCTGCTCGCTGCCGAGCATGGCCAATACCCAGAAAAAAGCCATTGCCAATAAAAAGTTGGCGATCGGTCCGGCAGCCACGATGGCAATGCGCTGGCGGACCGATTTGCGATTGAAGGATTGATCGAGCTGATCGGCTGGCACATCACCTTCGCGCTCGTCGAGCATCTTCACGTAGCCGCCCAACGGAATGGCAGCCACCACGAACTCGGTGCCTTTCTTGTCGTGCCAGCGCAGCAGCGGCATGCCGAAGCCTACGGAGAAACGCAGCACTTTGACCCCACAGCGACGTGCGACCCAGAAATGGCCAAACTCGTGGAAGGTGACCAGCACGCCCAGTGCAACCAGGGTGCCGACAATCATATAGAGCGCGCTCATCTACTTTCTCCGCAATCCTGTCCAATGCCGCATGGGTCAACGTATTGCAGCACTTACCGCCCGTGACGACTCAACCATTGTTCGGCGAGTACCCGCGCTTTCGCGTCGGCGGTAAACACCGCCTCGAGATCATCCACCGCAACGACCGGCTCAAGGTTTAACACTTCCTCGATGATACTCGCGATTTCCGGGTAGCGAACCCGCTCGTCGAGAAACGCCGCGACAGCCACTTCATTCGCCGCATTGAGCATGGCCGGCGCGCTATTGCCGGCTTCGGCAGCCTGACGCGCAAGGCGCAGGCAAGGGAAACGCTCTTCATCGGGCGCCTGGAAGTCCAGTCGCGCGATGGCAAACAGATCCAGTGGCGCCACACCAGAATCGATGCGCTCTGGCCAGGCCAGGGCGTTGGCGATCGGCGTGCGCATGTCAGGATTGCCCAACTGGGCCAGTACCGAGCCATCGATATAGTCGACCAGCGAATGAATCACGCTCTGAGGATGAATCACCACTTCGACCTGGGATGGCTTGGCGTCGAACAGCCAGCAGGCCTCGATCAACTCGAGCCCTTTGTTCATCATGCTGGCCGAATCAACCGAAATCTTACGCCCCATGGACCAGTTCGGATGAGCGCACGCTTGCTCAGGGGAAACATGCACCAGTTCGGCCATCGGTGTCTGTCGGAACGGACCACCAGAAGCTGTCAGCAGAATCCGACGCACGCCCACCGCGCCAAGTCCGCGGGCGAAATCCTGTGGCATGCATTGAAAAATCGCGTTGTGCTCGCTGTCGATCGGCAGCAGCACTGAACCGCTTTTGCGCACGGCCTGCATGAACAGCGCACCCGACATGACCAGCGCTTCTTTATTGGCCAGCAGAATCTTCTTGCCCGCCTCGACTGCCGCCAGGGTCGGACGCAAGCCCGCCGCGCCGACGATGGCCGCCATGACCGCATCGACCTCAGGGTCGGAAGCCACCTGACACAGCCCCTCCTCCCCAACCAGCACGCGGGTCGAGAGGCCTGCGGCGCGCAAGTCGACCTGCAAGGCTCGGGCTGCGCCCGCTTCCGGCACGACGGCAAACTGCGGCGTATGACGCACGCACAAAGCCAGCAGCTCACTCAGGCGAGTAAAACCGCTCAAGGCGAACACCTGATAACGCTCGGGATGGCGAGCGATCACGTCCAGGGTGCTCAGACCGATGGAGCCGGTCGCCCCCAGAACGGTAATTTGTTGTGGGCGGTTCACGGTGCAGCCATCCACAACAACACGGCAAAGACCGGGATCGCGGCCGTCAGGCTGTCGATGCGATCCAGCACCCCGCCGTGGCCCGGCAGCAAGTTACTGCTGTCCTTGATCCCCGATTGACGCTTGAACATGCTCTCGGTGAGGTCGCCCACGACCGAGATGAAAACGATCACTGCCGCACCGATCAGGCCCATCAGCATTTGCACGAAACTCCAGTCACGCACAAAACCAACGATCGCCGTGATCACCAGACTCAACAGCAAGCCGCCGTACACGCCTTCCCAGCTCTTGCCAGGACTGACCTGCGGCGCCAGCTTGCGCTTGCCAAAGGCCCGGCCGGAAAAATACGCGCCGATATCGGCACCCCAGACCAGGACCATCACCGCCATGATCAACCAGTTACCCAAAGGTTGCTGCTTGATCTGGACCAGCCCCTGCCAGGCCGGCAGCAGGATCAGCAAACCGATCACCAGCTTGCAGGCGGCGCTGGACCAGTGCTCGCTGGAACGCGGGTAGGTCAGCACCAGATACGTCGCCACACCCCACCAGAGCACCGAAGCGCCCAATACCCAGGGCGCGAGCCCCGGCAGGATGTGCATGACAAACAACATCAAGGCGACCACAACCGCGTAGGCCACGCGAATCGGCTGGGCGTTGAAGCCTGCCAGGCGAGCCCACTCCCATGCGCCGAGGGTCACGACCAGCCCGATGAACAGCGCAAAGCCTGTGCCTTCGAGCAGGAAAAACCCGCACAAAGCGATCGGCAGCAGGATCAGCGCGGTGATGATTCGTTGTTTGAGCATTAAACCCGGGCTCCAGCCTCGACCTGCTCGCTCGTTTTACCGAAGCGACGCTGGCGAGAAGCGAAATCGGCCAGCGCGTTACGCATGGCGTCGTGTTTGAAGTCCGGCCAGAACAGGTCGGAGAAGTACAACTCGGCATAAGCCAGTTGCCAGAGCAGGAAGTTACTGATGCGGTGCTCGCCACCGGTGCGGATGCACAAATCTGGCAACGGCAGATCGCCGGTGGCCAGACAGGTCTGCAACAGCTCCGGAGTGATGTCCTCCGGACGCAGGTGCCCGGCCTGAACCTCCCGCGCCAGACGCTGCGCGGCTTGCGCGATGTCCCACTGGCCGCCGTAGTTGGCGGCAATCTGCAGGACAAAGCGGTTGGCACCAGCAGTCATCGCCTCGGCTTCACGCATGGCCACTTGAAGCTCGGGATGAAAGCGCGAACGATCACCGATGATGCGCAGACTGATGTTGTTGTCATTGAGGCGCTTGGCCTCGCGACGCAATGCCTTGAAGAACAGATCCATCAAGGCACTGACTTCATCGGCCGGGCGCTGCCAGTTCTCACTGGAGAAGGCGAACAGGGTCAATACCTCGACCCCGGCCTCGGCACACACCTCAATCACTGCGCGAACTGCATCCACGCCCGCTTTATGCCCGGCGACACCCGGCATAAAGCGTTTTTTCGCCCAGCGATTATTACCATCCATGATGATCGCGACATGGCGCGGCACCGCGGACGGCGCAGTCTGCTTAGTCTTTTCCATGAAAACGCGACCCTTATACGGCCATCAGGTCTTTTTCTTTCTGTGCCAGATGCGCGTCGATTTCAGCCACATACTTCTTGGTCAAATCGTCGATCTCGCCAGTGGCGCGACGCTCTTCGTCTTCGCTGATTTCTTTTTCCTTGACCAGATCCTTCAGCGAGCTGTTGGCATCGCGACGGATGTTGCGCACGGCAACACGGGCATCTTCAGCGACGTCACGAGCCTGCTTGGTGAAGCCCTTGCGGGTTTCTTCGGTCAGGGCCGGCATGGAGATCAGCAACAACTCGCCCAGGTTGGTCGGGTTGAGGTTCAGACCCGCACTACCGATGGCCTTGTCGACGGCACCCAGCATGTTGCGCTCAAAGGCCACGACTTGCAGGGTACGGGCGTCTTTGACGGTGATGTTCGCCACCTGCTTGATCGGGGTGTCGGAACCGTAATACGGCACCATCACGCCTTCAAGAATGCTTGGGTGCGCCTGGCCGGTACGAATACGGCCGAAGTTGTGCAGTAGCGATTCCACGGATTTCTTCATGCGCTCTTGAGCGTCTTTCTTGATTTCATTGATCATTGTTGGCCTTCCTCGATCAGGGTCCCTTCAGCGCCGCCATGCACGATGTTCAGCAGGGCGCCGGGCTTGTTCATGTTAAAGACGCGCAACGGCATCTTGTGGTCGCGGCACAGGCAAATGGCCGTCAAATCCATCACGCCCAGCTTGCGATCCAGCACTTCATCGTAAGTCAGATGATCGAACTTCTCGGCATGCGGGTCTTTGAATGGGTCAGCGGTGTAGACGCCATCGACCTTGGTCGCCTTGAGCACGACATCGGCGTCGATTTCGATTGCTCGCAAGCAGGCTGCCGAATCCGTAGTGAAGAACGGATTCCCGGTACCGGCGGCGAAAATCACCACTTCCTTGGCGTTCAGGTGACGCATGGCTTTGCGACGATCGTAGTGATCAGTCACGCCCACCATGGAAATGGCCGACATCACGATGGCCGAGATATTGGCACGTTCCAGCGCATCGCGCATGGCCAAGGCGTTCATCACAGTGGCCAGCATGCCCATGTGGTCGCCCGTTACCCGATCCATGCCGGCCGCGCTCAGCGCTGCACCGCGGAACAGGTTGCCACCGCCGATCACCAGACCGACCTGAACACCGATGCCGACCAGTTGGCCGACTTCAAGCGCCATGCGATCCAGAACTTTCGGATCGATCCCGAACTCTTCCGAGCCCATCAGGGCCTCGCCGCTAAGCTTGAGTAGAATGCGTTTATAGCGAGCCTGATAACCAC
Source organism: Pseudomonas sp. SJZ077 (assembly GCF_007993905.1). Taxonomy (NCBI): domain Bacteria; kingdom Pseudomonadati; phylum Pseudomonadota; class Gammaproteobacteria; order Pseudomonadales; family Pseudomonadaceae; genus Pseudomonas; species Pseudomonas sp. SJZ077. The sequence goes on along the minus strand of NZ_VIUJ01000005.1, from coordinate 13,515 downwards.
TGCCCTGCTGAGCCATTGCGAATCTCTCCTGCGGCGTATTTTTAAAAATTCTTTGCGAGCTGTTTACAGCTGGCGTTCACTCTAGCTTGGCGCTGCTTCAGCGCCATCGGAACATGGCTTTGTAAGCCAGTTCCAAAGGGAAACCAATAAAAATTGGTGCCCCATCTGAAAAGAGGCTGCGCGCGTAAGCGGGCAGCCTCTTCAGGGCGACAGTTAAAAACCGTCTTATTGCTTGGCGGCAGCCAGCTGGGCAGCAACTTCTTCAGCGAAGTTGTCGACCGGCTTCTCGATGCCTTCGCCTACTTTGAAGTAGGTGAAAGAAACGATTTCAGCACCGGCTTTCTTGGCCAGTTCGCCAACCTTGATTTCAGGGTTCTTGACGAACGCCTGCTCAACCAGGCTCGCTTCAGCCAGGAACTTGCTGATACGGCCTTTGACCATGTTTTCAACGATGTTTTCTGGCTTGCCAGCGATCTTGTCAGCGTTGAGGGTCAGGAAAACGCCTTTTTCGCGCTCGACCGCTTCAGCGGAAACTTCCGATGGCAGCAGGAATTCAGGGTTGGTGGCCGCTACGTGCATGGCAATGTCTTTGGCCAGCTCAACGGTGCCGCCTTTGAGAACAACCGCAACACCGATCTTGTTGCCGTGCAGGTAACCACCAACAACATCACCTTCAACGCGAGCCAGGCGACGGATGTTGACGTTTTCGCCAACCTTGCCGACCAGGACCAGGCGATCGGCTTCTTGAGCTTCGATCAGCGGAGCGACATCAGTCAGCTTGTCAGCGAACGCTTTTTCAACGCTGGAAGCAACAAATGCCTTGAAGTCGTCTTGCAGGGCCAGGAAGTCAGTCTGCGAGTTAACTTCCAACAGAACGGCGGTTTTACCGTCTTCTTTAAGAGCGATAGCGCCTTCAGCAGCTACGTTGCCTGCTTTCTTGGCAGCCTTGATGGCGCCGGAAGCACGCATGTCATCAATGGCTTTTTCGATGTCGCCGCCGGCCTTGGTCAAGGCCTTTTTGCAATCCATCATGCCTTCGCCGGTACGCTCACGCAGTTCTTTAACCAACGCTGCAGTAATCTCTGCCATTTCAAAATCCTCTTGGATAGGTTTTCAACCATTCCACCCGATCAAACGGGCGATCAATTCTTCCCGACCCCATTTGTTAGCGGCTGCACGTTACAAAGGCTGTAGCTGCGCTGCCCACAAACGGTTTTCGAGGTGGCAAAAAGGGGGCCAAGCCCCCTTTTTGCTTACTGAGTCAACGCCAGGGCGTCAATTACTCAGCTGCAGCCGCCGGAGCTTCTTCAACGAACTGCTCGGTGCCGCCAGCAACGTGGTTGCGACCGCGGATGACTGCGTCAGCCATCGAACCCATGTACAACTGGATAGCGCGGATTGCGTCATCGTTGCCCGGGATGATGTAGTCAACGCCTTCCGGGCTGCTGTTGGTATCGACTACGCCGATAACCGGGATGCCCAGCTTGTTGGCTTCGGTGATCGCGATGCGCTCGTGATCAACGTCGATAACGAACAGAGCGTCTGGCAGACCGCCCATGTCCTTGATACCACCCAGGGAACGATCGAGCTTCTCAAGATCGCGAGTGCGCATCAGCGCTTCTTTCTTGGTCAGCTTGGCGAAAGTACCGTCTTCGGCTTGCACTTCAAGGTCACGCAGACGCTTGATGGAAGCACGGATGGTTTTGAAGTTGGTCAGCATGCCGCCCAACCAGCGGTGATCGACGTACGGCGAACCGCAACGTGCTGCTTCTTCAGCAACGATCTTGCCAGCGGAGCGCTTGGTGCCGACGAACAGGATCTTGTTTTTGCCCTGGGCCAGACGCTCTACGAAAGTCAGAGCTTCGTTGAACATTGGCAGGGTTTTTTCAAGGTTGATAATGTGGATCTTGTTACGCGCGCCGAAAATGTACTTACCCATTTTCGGGTTCCAGTAACGGGTCTGGTGACCGAAGTGCACACCGGCCTTCAGCATATCGCGCATGTTGACTTGGGACATGATAGTTCCTTAATAAGTCGGGTTTGGCCTCCACGTATCCCAATGACCAACCAGCAGCATCAGCTGAAGGCACCCAGGTCATCGTGTCGACACGTGTGTGGATTTAAGCCTTTCGGGGTATCCCCGGAAAGCGGCGCATTTTATATCACAGGGATGCAAAAAACGGAACCCGGATTCTCAATTCCTGATGCGTGACTTCAACCGCGCACTTGGAATCGCCCAAGAATGCGCCAATCTATAGAGAGAAGCGATGCACAGAGGCTCAGATTTGCGCTGATCGTCTGTTAGAATTGCGTTTTTCAGGGCCGCGAAGATCGAACGCGCAATGCCCATTTCGTTTTAGCAAGCGCCATTGAGCGCAGAGAGAGCCTGTATGACCGTCACCCTCAAAACCCCCGAGGACATCGCAAAGATGCGTGTCGCCGGCAAACTGGCCGCCGATGTGCTGGAAATGATTGCCGAACATGTCAAGCCGGGGATCACCACCGAAGAGCTGGACCGCATCTGCCACGACTACATCGTCAACGAGCAGAAAGCCATCCCTGCCCCGCTCAACTACAAAGGCTACCCGAAGTCGATCTGCACCTCGATCAACCACGTGGTCTGCCACGGCATCCCGAACGAGAAGCCGCTGAAGGATGGCGACACCCTGAACATCGACGTCACCGTCATCAAGGACGGTTTCCACGGCGACACCAGCCGCATGTTCCACGTCGGCAGCGTGCCGGTCTGGGCCGAGCGCCTGTCGCAAGTGACTCAGGAATGCATGTACAAGGCCATCGAGATCGTCAAACCCGGCTGCCGCCTGGGCGACATCGGTGAAATCATCCAGAAACACGCTGAAAAGAACGGTTTCTCGGTGGTTCGCGAGTTCTGCGGCCATGGCATCGGCAAGGTGTTTCACGAAGAGCCGCAAATCCTGCATTACGGCCGCGCCGGCACCGGCATGGAGCTGAAAGCGGGCATGACCTTCACCATCGAGCCGATGATTAACCAGGGCAAGGCTGACACCAAGGTATTGGGCGACGGCTGGACCGCGATCACCAAGGACCGCAAGTTGTCGGCCCAGTGGGAGCACACCCTGCTGGTGACCGAGACCGGTTACGAGATCTTCACCTTGCGCGCCGATGACACCATCCCGCGCGTTTCGGCCTGATCCGAACCCAGGCAGCTCCCAGCCTTATAGATAGATAGGAAAGCCAATCGATGCCGCAGGTGGATCCCGAACTCTTCGACCGCGGCCAGTTCCAGGCTGAACTGGCCCTGAAGGCAAGCCCGATCGCGGCCTTCAAGAAGGCGATCCGCCAGGCCCGCGAGGTGCTCGACGGGCGCTTTCGCAGCGGCCGGGACATTCGCCGGCTGATCGAGGATCGCGCCTGGTTCGTCGATAACATCCTGCAAAAGGCCTGGGAGCAGTTCAACTGGAGCGAAGACGCCGACATCGCGCTGGTCGCGGTCGGTGGCTACGGTCGCGGTGAGTTGCACCCTTATTCCGACATCGACCTGCTGATCCTGCTGGACAGCGCCGATCACGAAGTTTTCCGCGATTCCATCGAGCGTTTTCTGACGCTGTTGTGGGACATCGGCCTGGAAGTCGGCCAGAGCGTTCGCTCGGTGGACGAATGCGCCATTGAAGCCCGCGCCGACCTGACGGTGGTCACCAACCTGATGGAAAGCCGCACCATCTGCGGTCCCGAGCGCTTGCGCCAGCGCATGCTTGACGTCACCAGCACCGCGCACATGTGGCCGAGCAAGGAGTTCTTCCTGGCCAAGCGTGCCGAGCAAAAGGCCCGTCACCACAAATACAACGACACCGAATACAACCTGGAACCCAACGTCAAAGGTTCGCCCGGCGGCCTGCGGGACATTCAGACGATTCTGTGGGTGGCCCGTCGCGAATACGGCACCCTGAACCTGCGAGCACTGGCCGGCGAAGGCTTTCTGGTCGAAAGCGAAAACGCCCTGCTCGCCTCGTCCCAGGAGTTTTTGTGGAAGGTCCGGTACGCGCTGCACATGCTCGCCGGTCGTTCCGAAGACCGCTTGCTGTTCGACCACCAGCGCTCGATTGCCGGGCTGCTGGGTTTCGAGGGCGATGACGCCAAGCAAGCCATCGAAAACTTCATGCAGCAGTATTACCGGGTGGTCATGAGCATTGCCCAGCTCAGCGACCTGATCATCCAGCACTTCGAAGAAGTCATTCTCGCCCCGGAAGACGAAGCGCCGCCGCAGCCGATCAACTCGCGGTTCCAGCTACACGATGGCTATATCGAAGCGCGCAACGACAACGTGTTCCGTCGCACGCCGTTCGCCATGCTCGAGATCTTCGTGCTGATGGCCCAGCAACCGGAAATCAAAGGCGTGCGCGCCGACACCATTCGTCTGCTACGCGAGCATCGTCACCTGATCGACGACGATTTCCGCAACGACATTCGCAACACCAGCCTGTTCATCGAGCTGTTCAAGTGCAAGATCGGTATCCACCGCAACCTGCGCCGGATGAACCGCTACGGCATCCTCGGGCGTTACCTGCCGGAGTTCGGCTTCATTGTCGGGCAGATGCAACACGACCTCTTTCATATCTATACGGTCGACGCCCACACCCTGAATCTGATCAAGCACCTGCGCAAGTTGCAGTACACCCAGGTATCGGAAAAATTCCCGCTGGCCAGCAAGCTCATGGCCAAGCTGCCCAAACCCGAGCTGATTTACCTGGCAGGCCTGTACCACGACATCGGCAAAGGCCGGCATGGCGACCACTCGGAAATCGGCGCGGTGGATGCCGAAGCCTTTTGCCAGCGCCACCAATTGCCGGTATGGGACACTCGCCTGATCGTCTGGCTGGTGCAGAATCACCTGGTGATGTCGACCACCGCCCAGCGCAAGGACTTGTCCGACCCGCAGGTAATCCACGATTTCGCCCAGGCCGTCGGCGACGAAACCCGTCTCGACTACCTGTACGTATTGACCGTGGCCGACATCAACGCCACCAACCCGACCCTGTGGAACTCATGGCGCGCCAGCCTCTTGCGCCAGCTCTACACCGAGACCAAGCGCGCCTTGCGACGCGGCCTGGAAAACCCGGTGGACCGCGAAATGCAGATCCGCCAGACCCAGAGCGCCGCCCTGGACATATTGGTGCGCGGCGGTACCGACCCGGACGATGTCGAACAGCTGTGGTCGCAACTGGGCGATGACTACTTCCTGCGTCACACTGCCGGCGACGTCGCCTGGCACAGTGACGCGATCCTCCAGCAACCGGCCGATGGCGGGCCGCTGGTGCTGATCAAGGAAACCACCCAGCGTGAATTCGAGGGGGGTACGCAGATCTTCATCTACGCACCTGACCAGCATGACTTCTTCGCCGTGACCGTGGCCGCGATGGACCAGCTCAACCTGAACATTCACGACGCCCGGGTCATCACCTCCAGCAGCCAGTTCACCCTCGACACCTATATCGTGCTCGACACTGACGGCGACTCGATCGGTGATAACCCGGCGCGGGTCAAACAGATCCGCGAGGGTCTGACCGAAGCCCTGCGCAACCCGGACGACTACCCGACCATCATCCAGCGCCGCGTGCCGCGTCAGCTCAAGCATTTCGCGTTTGCGCCACAGGTGACGATCCACAACGACGCTCAGCGTCCGGTGACGGTGCTGGAACTCAGTGCTCCGGACCGCCCGGGCCTGCTGGCGCGGATCGGCACGATCTTCCTCGAGTTCGACCTGTCACTGCAGAACGCCAAGATTGCGACCTTGGGCGAACGCGTGGAAGACGTGTTCTTTATCACCGACGCGAACAACCAGCCATTGTCCGACCCGCTGCTGTGTACCCGCTTGCAAGATGCGATCGTTGAACAGCTGACCGTCAGTAACGAACCCGATATCAAATTGTCACGCATCAGTATCTGAACTCACAATTTTCCCCTGTGGGAGCGAGCCTGCTCGCGATAGCGGAGGGTCAGTCAACATCATCGTTTCTGACACACCGCCTTCGCGAGCAGGCTCGCTCCCACAATGAACGAGGCCCCCTCATGAACAACGCTCTGAACCAGTTGCAGCCCTATCCGTTCGAGAAGCTCCGCGCCCTGCTCGGCAGCGTCACGCCAAACCCGGAAAAGCGCGCCATCGCGCTGTCCATCGGCGAGCCGAAGCACCGTTCGCCAAGCTTTGTCGCTGAAGCCCTGGCAAGCAATCTGGATCAGATGGCCGTGTACCCGACCACCCTCGGCATTCCCGCCCTGCGTGAAGCCATCGCCGCCTGGTGCGAACGCCGCTTCAGCGTTCCGACCGGCTGGCTCGACCCGGCGCGCAACGTGTTGCCAGTCAATGGCACCCGCGAGGCGCTGTTTGCCTTCACCCAGACCGTGGTCAACCGTGGCGAAGACGCGCTGGTGGTCAGCCCGAATCCGTTCTATCAGATCTACGAAGGCGCGGCGTTCCTCGCCGGAGCCAAGCCGCACTATCTGCCGTGCCTGGACGAAAACGGCTTCAACCCGGATTTCGACGCTGTCTCGCCGGACATCTGGAAACGCTGCCAGATCCTGTTCCTGTGCTCGCCAGGCAACCCGACCGGCGCGCTGATTCCGCTCGACACCCTGAAAAAACTGATCGCCCTGGCTGACGAATACGACTTCGTGATCGCCGCTGACGAATGCTACAGCGAGCTGTATTTCGACGAACAGACACCGCCGCCGGGCCTGCTCAGCGCTTGCGTGGAACTGGGCCGCAAGGACTTCAAACGCTGCGTGGTGTTCCACAGCCTGTCCAAGCGCTCCAACCTGCCGGGCCTGCGTTCAGGTTTTGTCGCCGGTGACGCCGACATCCTCAAGGGCTTCCTGCTCTATCGCACCTACCACGGCTGCGCCATGCCCGTTCAAACCCAATTGGCCAGCGTCGCCGCGTGGAATGACGAAGTACATGTGCGCGCCAACCGTGCGCTGTACCGCGAGAAGTACGATGCGGTGCTGGCAATCCTCAGCCCGGTGATGGATGTACAGCGTCCGGATGGTGGTTTTTACCTGTGGCCGAATGTTGAAGGCGATGACGAGGCGTTCTGCCGTGATCTGTTTGTGGAAGAACACGTGACCGTGGTGCCGGGTTCTTATCTGTCCCGCGCAGTTGATGGCTTCAACCCGGGCGCAGGCCGTGTACGCTTGGCGCTGGTTGCGCCACTGGCAGAATGCATAGAAGCCGCAGAACGCATCCGCGCCTTTATTACGCGCAATAAATAACACTGACACCCCGCGCCATACCCCATGGCGCGGGGCTTGTTTATAAAGCCGAACTCACCACGTTACAGACATTCAAATTACTTGAATGCACTTCTTACCAGTAGCACTTCTGCATACTCGAAATAAAAGAAACCACCCAGTATATATAGCCACTCCTAAATACATAACCACGCAAAAAAACCTTTAGCATTCACAACGCACAACACAACACCTTCAAACCAAAACATACTGAAACACCACAATATTCGCTACTTGTCTTTATATCGATTACTACTTATCGAACGCAGAACACATGTAACTGCCATGCGAGCATTTTTTTTGCGCCTTAAAAACATCAAAATATTTAAACACCCACAAGTAGCAATAATATATGAACATCCCAAAACCCTGCTGCCGTACTTACGGCCTCAACGATGCCGGCTCTACTACTAACGCCTCCGAAGCACTCGATCACGAGGCTATCGGCAACTCCCTTTCCCGCACGACACGAAGCGTCGCGGCGCCTGCCAAATTCTGGACCAACGGCCAAACGCTGCGCATTGCTATCACACGCTATGACGAAGCCATGTTCCAGGCCGTCGTCGCCGCCATCAACCAATGGGCGCCCCACGTAAACCTGAAATTCGAATTCATCGAGCTGGACGATAACGACGAGTTGTATGACGGGGACATACGAATATTACTGTCTCACTTCAAAGATGGCGCAGGCAGCTCTGTCATTGGGACAGACGCACGAAACATTCTCCCGCACCTGCCCACAATGATACTGGGCACCGACTACCAGTCTTCTTTTTTCACGGTAGCTGCCATGCATGAGTTCGGCCATGCACTAGGGGTTGAACATGAACATCAGCATCCCGACGCGCCACTGGACTGGAATTTATCCGCTCTCTATCGCGAATTCAAAGAACACGGCTGGACCGAAGAAGAGATTTACCGGAATGTCCTGAAAAAATTTGATTACAGCCACACCCGGCAAACACCCTACGACCCGAAATCAATCATGCACTACGCCTTTCCTGCGAGTGTCATGTGGGACAAGATCGAAGTCCCTCAAAACAACCAACTGTCCGAGCAAGATATCAAGTTCATCAGCTCGATTTACCCACGCTGAAAACCGCCAGGTCGACCCTTCGCTCATGCCTTCACTTGACCCAGGTTGGCCTCACTCAAATCCAGCTCACCCAACACTTCTCGCAACACGTCATCACCAATCTGGTGATGACGACTGAGTTTGTACAACTCCAGGCGCTGCGCTCGCAGCGCCTTCAACCGCAGACGCCGCTCCAGCAAGTCCATCTGAAATGCCAATGCCTGGGCCTCGGCCGAGTCATTGAAGACCTCCAGTTGATGCCGATATTCGGACATGATCCGCGCTTTGAGTTCGACGGCCAACGCGGCCTCGGCCGCATCCGCAGGCTTGGCTTCCTCGACTTCCAGTGCATGAATCGCCGCTTCAGCGGTTTTGCGCCAGGCATCACGCACTTCATTGCGGCGCTTGTCGTCAGGGCTTTTTTCGATGCCGCGCAGCAACAGCGGCAAAGCGATGCAGGCGGCGATCAGGGACAGCAGAATCACCCCGGCGGCGATGAAGATCAGCAGGTCCCGCTCGGGGAATGCGTCGCCGCCCATCAGCAGCGGCACCGAAAGCACGCCTGCCAGTGTCACCGCCCCGCGTACGCCACCGACCGTCAGCAGCCAGCAGGAGCGCGCGGTCGGCACTTGAGTCACTTCGCCTTTACCGCGCAGGCGTCGCAGCAAAACAGACAAGCGCCAGATGCTCTGCACCCAGACAAAGCGCAACAACAGCAGCACCAGAAAAATCGCCACTACGTCCAGACAGCGATACAGCAACGTCGGCCATAGCGATGTTTCGTGGCTGACCACCGCCTTGATGATGTCCGGCAGTTGCAATCCCAGCAGCAGAAAGATCAAGCCGTTGAAAGCAAACTCAAGCAACGACCAGACGCTACGGTTGAGCAATCGAGTGCTGGTCTGGCGCGGGAGCAGGTCGAGCCAGCTCTGCATCATCCCCGCAGCCACGGCGGACAAGATGCCGGAAGCGCCAAGACGCTCAGCCAGCACATAAGCCGCGAACGGCAGCAGCAACATGAACACCACATGCGTCGCCGGATCATCCCAGCCGCGAGCGATCATCCAGGAACGCAGGCGTCCCACCAGCCAGCTCAAGGCCACACCGACGGCCAGGCCGCCGAGCGCCACCAGCACAAAGGTCACACTGGCATTCGCCAGCGAAAACACCCCGGTCACCGCTGCGGCCAACGCAAACTTGAACGTCACCAGGCCCGTGGCATCGTTCATCAACGCCTCGCCTTGCAGCATGTGCATCAGCGGCGTCGGCAAACGGTTCTGGGAAATCGCCGAGACCGCCACGGCATCCGTCGGCGACAACACGGCCGCCAGCGCAAAGGCCACCGGCAGAGGAATACTCGGCAACAACCAGTGTATGAAATAGCCAGCGCCGACCACCGTAAACAACACCAGCCCCACCGCCAGGGTAAGGATCGGCCCGCGCAGGCGCCACAGTTCACGTTTGGGCATACGCCAGCCGTCGGAGAACAGCAGCGGCGGCAGGAACAGAAAGAGAAACAATTCCGGATCCAGCGCCACATGCAGACCCAGGGTCGGCCAGGCGAGCAACGCACCCGCGGCAATTTGCACCAAGGGCAACGGCAGCGGGATCACCCGTCCGATCAGGCGTGAAAGGCCCACCAGCATCAGCAGGATCAGGACGGTGTAGGCGGTTTGCATAAAGCGCGGTTCCCAGGTAATCGACAGCATTGAAGTGCCATATTAGCCGCTTAGACTGCGGGCTGACCGTTGCACCAATGTCGCATCACCCTGAAACAGCGCAAACCCAGCGGGCTTACGATGACTAAACGACCGCGGCCGCCGCGAAACCGTCCGGTCATGGCATAATCCTTCACCTTTTATTTCCAGCACCTGCAAAGGGGGCAATTCCTTGACCGTTTCAAGCAAAACGTTGCACCTTTTCGGCATCAAAGCCTGCGACACCATGAAAAAGGCGCGCACCTGGCTCGATGAACACGCTGTCAGCTATGACTTCCATGATTACAAGACGGCCGGAATCGACCGTGAACACCTGACCCAATGGTGCGACGAGCACGGCTGGCAAGTGGTGTTGAACCGTGCAGGCACGACCTTTCGCAAGCTCGACGACGAACGCAAAGCCGATCTCGACCAAGCGAAAGCGATCGAACTGATGCTCGCACAACCCTCGATGATCAAGCGCCCGGTGCTCGATCTCGGTGACCGAACCCTGATTGGCTTCAAGCCAGATATCTACGCGGCGGCGCTCAAGTAAGCCTGCCCGTTCAATTTTGTTAGAGGTATTTACATGTCCACTACCCTGTTCAGCCTGGCCTTTGGTGTCGGCACTCAAAACCGTCAAGGCGCATGGCTGGAAGTGTTTTACGCACAGCCACTGCTTAACCCGTCGGCCGAACTGGTCGCGGCCATCGCGCCGGTTCTGGGCTACACCGAAGGCAATCAGGCCCTCGCCTTCACTACCGCTCAGGCCTCGCAACTGGCTGAAGCGTTGAAAGGCGTCGATGCGGCACAAGCCGCCCTGTTGACCCGTCTGGCCGAGAGCCACAAGCCGCTGGTCGCGACCATCCTGGCCGAAGACGCCCAATTGACCTCCACGCCTGAGGCCTACCTCAAGCTGCACCTGCTGTCCCATCGTCTGGTCAAGCCGCACGGCCTGAACCTGGCGGGCGTGTTCCCGCTGCTGCCGAACGTAGCCTGGACCAGCCAGGGTGCCATCGACCTGGCAGAACTGGCCGAGCACCAACTGGAAGCCCGTCTGCGCGGCGAGCTGCTGGAAGTGTTCTCGGTAGACAAGTTCCCGAAAATGACCGACTACGTGGTTCCGGCCGGCGTGCGTATCGCTGATGCGGCACGAATTCGTCTGGGCGCCTACGTCGGCGAAGGCACCACCGTGATGCACGAAGGTTTCGTCAACTTCAACGCCGGCACCGAAGGCCCGGGCATGATTGAAGGCCGCGTTTCCGCTGGCGTCTTCGTCGGCAAGGGTTCTGACCTGGGTGGCGGTTGCTCGACCATGGGCACCCTGTCGGGCGGCGGCAACATCGTGATCAAGGTGGGCGAAGGCTGCCTGATCGGCGCGAACGCCGGTATCGGCATTCCGTTGGGCGATCGCAACACCGTCGAGTCGGGCCTGTACGTGACCGCCGGTACCAAAGTCGCACTGCTGGACGAAAAGAACCAGCTGGTGAAAGTCGTGAAGGCCCGTGAACTCGCTGGCCAGCCTGACTTGCTGTTCCGTCGCAATTCGGAAACCGGTGCCGTGGAATGCAAAACCCACAAATCGGCGATCGAACTGAACGAAGCGCTGCACGCTCACAACTAAGCGGCGTCACACGGATTACCCTGTAGGCGCGAAGCTTGCTCGCGAAGGGGCCCTTGAGGCCGCCAAAAGCTTCGCGCCTACAGGTTCGGCGTAGACCAGACCATCAGGTCAGGTGTTCACCCGCCCATGTTGACCAGGGCCCGACAGCATGATGATTCTCTCTCCCTGGCGCGCCGACTTTCCGGCTATCGCCGCGCTCCAACGGCAAGACCAGACCTATCTGGATAACGCCGCCACCACGCAAAAACCTCAAGCCTTGCTGGATGCGCTGACGCATTACTACACCAACGGCGCGGCCAACGTACATCGGGCGCAACACTTGCCCGGCGCCCATGCCACCCAGGCATTCGAGGCCAGCCGCAGCAAAGTCGCGCAATGGCTGAATGCCGGCGATTGCGGGCAGATCATCTTTACCCACGGTGCGACCTCCGCGCTGAACCTCCTGGCCTATGGCCTTGAGCATCTATTCAATCCGGGCGATGAGATTGTCATCAGCGCCCTGGAGCATCACGCCAACCTGCTGCCGTGGCAGCAACTGGCGCACCGGCGCGACTTGAAACTGGTGGTCCTGCCGTTGGACGCCGATGGGGTGATCGACCTCGACGCCGCCACGAAATTGATCGGCCCACGAACCCGTTTGCTGGCGGTCAGTCAGCTGTCGAATGTGCTCGGTGTCTGGCAGCCGTTACCCGCCTTGCTGGCGATGGCCAAGGCGCACGACGCGTTGACCGTGGTCGATGGCGCGCAAGGCGTGGTTCATGGTCGGCATGACGTGCAGGCGCTGGGTTGCGACTTCTATGTATTTTCCAGCCACAAACTCTATGGCCCCGACGGTCTGGGCGTGCTGTTCGGTCGCCATGAGGCGCTGAAACAACTGCGCCATTGGCAGTTCGGCGGTGAAATGGTGATGGATGCGGATTACCACAGCGCACGCTTTCGCCCTGCGCCTCTGGGTTTCGAGGCCGGTACTCCGCCGATTGCCGGTGTGATCGGCCTGGGGGCGACACTGGATTATCTCGCGGGGCTTGATCAGGACGCGGTCTCGGCCCATGAAGCGGCGCTGCATGACTATTTATTGAAAGGGCTTGAAGCGCGCAATGGCATTCGACTGCTGGGCAAACCGCAATTGGCGTTGGCCAGTTTTGTCGTCGAGGGTGTGCATAACTCTGACCTGGCGCATTTGCTGACCGAACAGGGCATCGCCGTGCGCGCCGGTCATCACTGTGCGATGCCGTTGCTCAAAAGCTTCGAACTGGCCGGGGCGATCCGGGTGTCGTTGGCGCTGTACAACGACTCAGAAGACCTCGAACGGTTCTTTGAAGCGCTGGATCAGGCGCTGGAGTTGTTGCGATGAGCTTACCGGCTGATGCCGTCATGGCACTCGACACCTTTCAGGCTGCCGCCGGTTGGGAGCAGCGGGCGCGGCTGCTGATGCAATGGGGCGACCGTCTGCCTGCGTTGAGTGATGTGGATAAAGTCGACGCCAACCGCGTGCATGGCTGTGAAAGTCAGGTGTGGCTGGTGGGTTCGTTGAATGACGGTCACTGGCAGTTTGCAGCGAGCAGCGATGCGCGGTTGATTCGCGGGTTGGTGGCGTTGCTGCTGGCGCGGGTCAACGGCTTGTCGGCGGATGAGTTGCGCCAGGTGGATTTGCCGGAGTGGTTCAATCAGCTTGGGCTTTCGCGGCAACTGTCGCCTTCGCGCAGTAATGGCCTCAATGCGGTGCTGCAGCGGATGAATGAGTTGGCTGGTTAATCGCCATCGCGAGCAGGCTCGCTTGTATGTTTAGACTTGAAGGGGTGGGTGGGACTAAAGCTCGTCATCTGACTCTGACCAGTACAGACCGTGGGAGA